>PWTP01000014.1 GCA_003563865.1 Dehalococcoidia bacterium | reverse complement strand
GGTAAGCAGAAGATGTTGAACAAGCAATATGATGTTTTACAGCTTTAATGTGGTTATGATATAATTCCCAGCGATTGCAAATAATAAAAGCGAGAAGTCTCAGGAGTAAATTTTTGGATACAAAAACCAAAGCCGGAATCATTGAACAGTACAGGTTACACGAGAGCGATACAGGCTCAGCTGAAGTCCAGATAGCCATACTTACCGCACGCATTAAACAGCTTACAAGGCATCTGACAGAGAACAGGCATGATTTCCACACCAAGCGCAGGATTTTACAGCTGGTTGGCCAGCGCCGCCGCTTGCTGTCTTATCTGTACCGCGAAGACGCTGACCGCTACCAAACATTGATTCAGCGCCTGGGACTGCGCAAATAAAACACTAGGAGAAATCATTGTCCTCCCAAACTTTTAAAGCCACGCTAAGTGGCAAAGAGCTCATGATTGAAATTGGGCGTTTTGCCGCCCAGGCAGAGGCCGCAGTTACATTGCGCTGTGGCGACACCGTTGTACTTACTACAATATGTGTAAGTCCTGAGGCACGTGAAGGGGTAGATTTTCTACCCCTTACTGTTAATTACGATGAGCGCATGTATGCCGCTGGCAAGATTCCCGGAGGCTTCCTACGAAGAGAAGGGCGTCCCACAGATGAAGCCACACTGGCTGCACGGTTAACAGACAGACCTTTAAGGCCACTTCTTCCCAAAATGTGGCGGCGCGAGATTCAAATTATTACCACCGTTCTTTCAACTGACCGTGAGAATGACCCCCGCATATTATCTTTAATCGGCGCTTCAGCAGTTTTGAGCCTTTCACAGGTCCCTTTTGACGGACCGATAGGTACTGTGCATGTAGGATATATCAATGGTGAGTTGAAAGTTAATCCCACCATGTCTGAACTTCAGGATGCCGAACTTGATCTTATAATTTCTAGCTCAAAAACCGCTGTGGTAATGATTGAAGCGGGAGCCAGTGAGGTATCTGATGATGTTTTCAAGCAGGCAGTGCGCCTGGGGCACGAAGCCAACCAGACTGTTATTGCCCTTCAGGAAGAAGTTGTGAAGAGTTACGGTAAACCCAAAGCTGCTATGCCCGTTGTTGAACCGTCTCCAGATGCTGTTAAAGATGTTGATAAAATGCTCGAGGATAAAATATCTGCTGCTTTGGAACAACCGGTAAAAGCCGAACGCATCGAAGCCTTAGAATCACTCAAAAGCAAGCTCATAGATGAGCTTGGAGAAAAATATCCAGCCTCAGAGATAATGAACCTGTTTGAAGCAAAACTAAAGAAAGTGGTTCGCTCATATATACTTGATAAAGGTTACCGCATATCGGGCAGAGGCTTAAAAGAGATTCGACCCTTAAGCTGCGAGGTAGGCTTGTTGCCCCGCGTACACGGCTCAGCAGTATTTAACCGGGGCGAGACCCAGGTTCTTACAATAGCAACCCTGGGGGCTATCCGGCAGGAGCAAATGCTGGATGATATCGGCATAATTGACACCAAGCGTTTTATGCACCACTATAATTTCCCGCCTTATACCACCGGCGAGGTTAAGCGTACTATAGGCCCCGGAAGACGCGAGATAGGCCACGGCGCACTGGTAGAACGGGGTTTGCAGGCTGTTATGCCTGACAGCGTTGAGTTTCCTTATACCGTTAGGCTGGTTTCCGAGGTTACCAGTTCAAACGGTTCAACATCAATGGCAAGCACCTGTGCTGCTACACTGGCCCTTATGGACGCCGCAGTACCGATTAAATCACCGGTTGCAGGTATATCAATCGGTGTTATCACAGACGAGGATGGAAGGTTTGCCCTGCTCACCGATATCGAGGGAATGGAAGATCATCTTGGAGATATGGATTTCAAAGTTGCCGGAACAGCTAAAGGCATAACCGCAGTACAGATGGATATGAAGATAAAAGGCCTTAGTTTTGAAATAATTGATGGAACACTTACACAAGCCAGAGAAGCCCGGCTGGAAATTCTTAAAGTTATGACCTCTGCACTGCCTGAAAGCCGCCAAGAACTCAGCCCATATGCCCCCAGGATGTATAAAATCAAAATCAACCCTGAAAAAATCGGCACTGTTATTGGCCCCGGCGGCAAGATGATAAGGAGTATTATTGAAACCAGCGGTGCCACTGTTGATATACAGAACGACGGCTCTGTATTTATTGGTTCGGCTGATGAAACTGCTGCAAGAAAAGCCATTAAGATGGTTACTGATTTGACCCGTGAAGCAGAAGTGGGCTCAATATACACCGGCAAGGTTACCCGGCTGATGAATTTTGGAGCTTTTGTTGAGATATTACCCGGCAAAGAAGGGTTAGTGCATATAAGCGAGCTGGCTGATTACCGGGTAGACAAAGTTGAAGATGTGGTTAAATCGGGTGATGAAATAACCGTCAAAGTTACCGATATCGATTCTCAAGGGCGGATTAACCTTTCCCGGCGGGCAACATTACCCGGAGCAGTGGAAAAGCCAGATACTTCCGATAGGCCTGCCCCACGACGTGATGATTTCAGAAACCGGCGGCCATCTGATGGCCCCCGCCGTTCGGGTGGCTTCAGACGCTAACAGGTAGAATCAATTGAAGATATAAAAGTTGCAGTTCATGGCGCCCTTGGAAAAATGGGGCAAACGGTTATTGGAGCTGTTTTAAGAGAACCAGGCCTTGAAATTGTAGCCTGTATCGATAAAAAAAACGGCAATATAAAATTACCTGATTCTACGGTAGAGGTTCCCTTATACGATGATATTAACCGTGCTACGGATGCCCATCCAATTGATGTAGTGGTAGATTTCTCTCTTGCCGAAGCATTATTGCCACTAGCACGGTGTGTTTTACCCAGAGGGATAAGGCTGGTAAGCGGCACCACCGGCTTAAGTGATGAGGCACTGAGAGAAATCGACGAAATCGCACAAAAGCACGCTATCGGCGTTATTATCGCATCAAATTTTTCGGTGGGCTCAATAGTTATGATGCACCTGGCCGGTATTGCCTCTGAATTCTTTGATACCGCAGAGATAATTGAGCGCCACCACGATAAAAAGGCCGATGCGCCTTCCGGGACCGCGCTGACAACCGCCCGTGGTATGCTTAAAAACCGTAAGAAACCTTTCATCTGCCCCAAGGATGCATCTGATAACCATAGCCGGGGTTTAAACTATGAGCAGATTCCTATCCACAGCATACGCCTGCCGGGAATTTTGGCCCGCCAGGAAGTTGTTTTCGGAGCCCCCGGGCAGACCCTGTCGATATTTCATGATGCAATAAGTAGAGATTGTTACATGCCGGGTGTTATAATGGCCGTTCACAGGGTCGTTGGCTTAAAGGAAATGGTTTTCGGCCTTGATAAACTTTTGAGTTTATAGGAGGCTGTGTGCAAAACTCCGGGCAAAAGCAATTCAGAGTGGCTATTTTGGGTGCAACCGGCATGGTTGGTCTGCAATTTATTAAAATCCTCGAGCAACGTAATTTCCCTGTAAGTGAACTGAGGTTGCTGGCATCAGGCCGCTCGGCGGGCGGAAAGTTACCCTTTAAGGGCAATGATATTATTGTAGAAGAGGCCAGTGCACGTTCTTTTGAAGATATCGATATAGCTCTTTTTTCAGCCGGCTCTGATGCAAGCCGTCACTTTGCACCGCTGGCAGTCAAGCAGGGTGCGTTGGTGATTGATAACAGCTCTGCTTTCAGGATGGATAAAAACGTGCCTTTGGTGGTACCGGAAATAAACCCTGAAGATATTTATGACCATGCAGGTATTATTGCTAACCCGAATTGTTCAACCATTCAAATGGTGGTAGCACTTTATCCTTTACATAAAGTTAAACCGATCAAGCGTATCGTGGTAAGCACCTATCAATCGGTTTCAGGTACCGGTAAAGCAGCGATTTCCGAACTTGACCGGCAAACCCGGCTGGCGCTTGAAGGTAAAGAGGTAATCCCTCATGTTTATCCGCATCAGATTGCTTTCAATATTCTGCCGGAAATAGATGTTTTTCTGGACAATGCATATACCCGGGAAGAATGGAAAATGGCAGAAGAGACACGTAAGATAATGCATGCTCCCGACATTGGAATTTCTGCTACTTGTGCCAGGGTTCCGGTGATTAATAGTCATAGCGAAGCGGTAAATGTTGAATTTGAAGAACCCTTTTCACCAGAGGAGGCGCGGAAAATACTTGCCTCTGCACCAGGTGTAAGGATTCTTGATGAACCTGCAGTTAACCTGTATCCCCAGGCAATTTCAGCTGCCGGAGCAGATGAAGTTTTTGTAGGCCGTATCCGCAAGGATGTTTCGGTAGAAAATGGGCTGGTTATGTGGATTGTAGCTGATAATATAAGAAAAGGCGCAGCTCTTAATGCAGTGCAAATTGCTGAGGCAATGATACGGCAAGGTCAATTTAACCGGGTTAAGGAGGTAAATAGCCATGGTAAAAAATTGTAGATTAATTACAGCTATGGTCACCCCTTTTAAAGACGATGGCTCCGTTGATTATAAACAGGCCAGGAACCTGGCTCTTAAGCTGATCGAATCAGGCAGTGATGGGCTGGTGGTGGTAGGCACCACCGGCGAATCGCCAACTCTGGTCCGACCTGAAGAGTTGAAGCTTTTTTCAGAGGTTAAAAAGGCGGTCGGGAACCGGGCTGCAGTAATAGCCGGTACGGGTTCAAACGCAACTGCTGAAGCGGTTGAAACAACCATCCAGGCTGAAGAAACCGGAGTTGATGCATGTCTTCTGGTAGCACCTTACTATAACAAACCATCACAGGAAGGGCTGTATCAGCATTTTAAAAAGATAGCTGAATCTACCCGGTTGCCATGCATTCTTTATAATGTGCCATCCCGTACGGTGGTCAGTTTATCGGCAGAAACCACTATCCGCCTAAGCCGGGTAGACAATATTATCGGCACCAAAGAAGCCAGTGGAAATTTCGATGAAATATCACGCATTATAAGCTCTGTGAGCCCTGAATTCAGGGTGTGGAGTGGTAACGACAGTGATACGTTGCCAATGATGTCGATAGGTGCTTATGGTGCAGTCAGTGTTGTCTCACACCTGGTTGGTAGACAAATCAAAGCCATGATGGAGCATTTTATCAATGCAGAATTAAGTTCTGCCGCCAAAATACACAATCACCTGATGCCACTATTTAAAAACATGTTTATTACCGCTAATCCATGCCCGCTGAAATATGCTTTAAACTATCTCGGTTTTAAGGTTGGCAAACCCCGTTTGCCACTGGTAGAGCCGGATGAAAAAGCAGCTGCCGTAATTCGAGATATTTTGGGCAGTTACACCATTGATCTTGACGTAAATTAAACGTCCTTCCCGGAGGTGCCTGCCGTTCGAGCCATCTGCATAAAAAATAGTTAAAGGCACCGGGCAGGCAGGCTTGTGTGCTAACATAGGTAACCGGTTATCCAGTAAAATTAGAGGTAGGGATTGGCAACCACAACTATATTAAAGATTGAAGGCATGCATTGTGCAGCATGTGTCGGCCGCACCGAAAAAGTGCTTCTGAAAGTCGAAAACGTTAATTCCGCTTTAGTTAACCTGGCCACTGAAAAAGCTACCGTTGTCCACGACGACCGGGTTAATGTGCAAACGCTTATAGATGCCCTTAAAGCAGCCGGGTTTGCGGCTACTGTCGACAGACAAAGTGGCATAAGTAAAGACGAACCTCAGCAAAAGTTTCAGATAAAGTTTATAGTTGCAGCTATTCTTAGTTCAATCATCATGGTTTTACACTTTACTCCCCACTTCGCCGGTGTAAATTATGTTCTTTGGGTTTTGGCAACTCCGGTCCAGTTCTGGGCTGGGGCAGGTTTCTACCGGGGAGCATGGAATGCGCTGAAATGCAAAAGCGCCGACATGAATACCCTGATAGCTATCGGTACTTCGGCCGCTTATTTTTACAGCGTAATTATAATTGTTTTTCCCCGGCTTATTGACCAGACTGAACTGGGGGCAGGTGTTTATTTTGATACCTCCTCCATGATTATAACCCTGGTGCTACTGGGTAAATTCTTAGAGTCAAGGGCCAAAAAGCAAACCACTGCAGCTATTCGCAAACTGGTCAATCTACAGCCCAAAATGGCATCGGTTATAAGAAACGGGCAGGAAACACTGGTGCCGGTTTCCGAAGTTGTTCCAGATGATATAATAAAAGTAAGGCCGGGCGAAAGGGTTCCGGTTGACGGGATAATTCTAAAAGGCTATTCAAGCATTAATGAATCCATGTTAACCGGTGAAAGCATTCCGGTTGAAAAGAAACCGGATGATGAAGTAATCGGAGCCTCGATAAATGAAACCGGCAGCTTCACTTTTAAGGCTACCAGGGTTGGCAGCCAGACGGTACTCGGTCAAATTATCCGGCTGGTTGAAGAGGCCCAGAGCAGCAAAGCTCCCATACAGCGGATGGCTGATGTTGTATCCGGTTATTTTGTGCCCATAGTGATTTTAATAAGTGTCGTTACTTTTACTATCTGGTATTTGGCTGGGCCTGAACCTTCACTGACTTATGCATTGTTAAATTTAATTGCCGTTCTTATTATTGCCTGTCCTTGTGCTCTTGGTTTGGCAACCCCTACAGCCATTATGGTTGGCACCGGTAAAGGAGCAGAATATGGCATCCTTATTCGCGATGCTGCCGCTCTTGAGCGTACCAGCAAGATCGATACAGTTCTAATGGATAAAACCGGGACGCTAACCACCGGCACACCGGTAGTAACCGACATAATCACAGCCAAAGGGGTGACCGAAGAGGAACTGCTTACAATTGCTGCCAGTGCAGAACAGCATTCAGAGCACCCCCTTGCCCGGGCGGTGGTTGATTATGCCATTCAGCGTGAACTAAAGCTCTCAGAACCACACAAGTTTAATGCGATTGCCGGCCATGGAATTGAAGCTGTTATTGGCAATAAACTAATAATAATTGGTAATCATATATTAATCGCTGACAGGGGAATCAAATTTAATGGGATGGACACGAAGGCAAAAGAGCTATGGCAGAATGGTAAAACCACTATGTTT
>PWTP01000078.1 GCA_003563865.1 Dehalococcoidia bacterium | reverse complement strand
TGCAGCGCATACTGGGGCACTCAAGCCTCGAGGGGCTCAAAGGCTATGTCAACCTCGCCCAATCGGATATCAGCCGGGTGCACCAGCGAAATTCCCCGGCAGATAACCTTGAGTTTAAGATTTCCGGGCAAGGCAAGAAAAACCATCCCAAAAGCAAGTTGTCCAAGAGAAAGACAAAGAGCGGTGAGTAAAAGTTAAGTTAACGAAACGATGCTTTGTATTTTCGTATAAAGTTAAGAATTATATGAGCCAGATTAAGGTTTAACCGATATACGCAAACAACACGCCCTTGTATTGTTTGCATCCCGCTTGCTTAGCTTTGATTATTGGAGGTTTTTTTCGATGACTTGCCCGAAATCCTTGTCTCTAGCGCAACTATTGCCTCCATGATAGCCATCTTTAATAGCTCTGCCAGTCGCATCGCTTCATCGGCTTTCTGCTCAACTTTGGCGATCTTCTCGGCAGCGACCCTGGCCGCCTCATTGGCTGCTTTCTCTCCTGCCCTCTGGGCTGCTTCAGCCGCTTCCCTGGCATTCTTGGCTGCCTCATCGGCCAACCGGATGCTATCCTCAATCTCGTCAAGGATTTGAGGTAGAGGTTTTGTCATGATTTTTCTGGTTTCTTTTTCGTCAACCATTTTTACCCTCCCTCGCTTATTTCTGCTTATATTATACTGCTTGTCAACATTGCCTCATAGTAGACGGTAGAAACTATTAGTAATATGGGGGGGGGTAATATTCTGGTTTGAAGTTCGATGTAAAAAATCCGCTCAAATATTCATGGATCGCATCAAGCAACACCGTCACATCACGGGCAGTTTTAGGAGAGCTATTATAGCTTCATCTGACCGATAAGTGTTCAACCTGCAGATGGCCGATGAGTTAGAGTAGCAGCACGGTTGATCTAGGCACGCTTATAAATGCATAATGGCAATATACGAGGAGTAGGAACTCTGATATAGCAGTCGAATATACTATGGTATAATTTCGCAAGAGTTCTTCTTATCCCGGTCTTCGCGTCAACCTCGGCTAAGGAATTTTTTGCAATGCGGCCAGCAGTTACGAGATGATTCTCATCGACCTTTTGAAAGTGCTCAGATGAACAACCTCCGGCAGCATTTAAGCCAATAAATAGTCTAGGTGAAATAAAAAGAGAAAGGAGGCGATTTAAATGCACAGCTTCGAATTGGAGGAGTTTGCCCGTGCTGCTGGACGGATAAGAGAAAAAGCGATAGCTGAAAACAGGTTGCTGGATAATCCACCCGACGAAGCGCTAAGGCAGCTTGTTGAGAAAGAGCCCGGTGTTATAAAGACCAGATATGACAATTACGTTGCTGAAAGTGAACCTGCCTCCAGGTCAGCCATGTTCACCAAAAACAGCGTTGACTCTGCCTACGGCATGGACGAGCAAAGGCTATTGTCCCAGTGCGAAGAGGCTCTTTCTGGAGAGCGTTTGATTTCCGTTGACAGAACTGTAGGTGAGGTAAATAGCAAGACAACAGTGCGCCTGATTGTCCCCGAACGCTTCGCCCATATCGCTGCCGGTGGGAAAAACCTCTTTATCCCCCCTGGTGGTGCAGTAAAAGAGCCGACCTACCAAATCCTGTTTTTCGCTGATGCGGCTTTTAAGGCCAATAAACCCAAACCACTTCCGGAGAAAGATATCACGATACGGTTGGCCATGCTGGATGGCGGCAGGTTTGTGAAGATAATTCGGAATGGCAATTACATAGGCGAATATAAAAAAGGGGTTTTCGCCGCAGAGGACTGGGCAGCCAAAACCAGGAAGGGCGGCATATTCCTGCATGCCGGTTGCAGGGAAGACTGTCTTCAGTCGGTGCATGGCGACTATCATACAAAAAGGACTTTGCTTATCGCCTTGAGTGCTAATGGAAAGACAACTACAACCTGCAAGATCCTGGCCAGAAAAAACAGGGAAAAATCGTGGCTTGTTCAAGATGACGGCGGGACACTCATGCCTGATGGCTCTTTCCATGGCTTTGAAGCTGGCGGGGTATTTGTTAAAACCGAGGGGGTCAATCCCGGGGAGCAAATGGAAATATATTACGGGTTATTGAAGCGGCAAACTATTTTAGAAAACGTTTATGTGGACGAGGATGGAGAATTTGACTTTGAAAATCTGGGTAGAACCTCCAACGGCAGGGCTGTGATACTAAGACACGATTTCATGCATGCCAGCCCTTATATCAATGTGGATAATATCGATAATCTGATTATCATCACCAGAGGGCCGCTGATTCCTGCCATATCAAGGCTGACTCGTGAACAGGCAGCAGCCTTGATGGCCCTGGGACAGGCGATGGAGTCTTCTGCCGGTGACCCGACTCAGGCCGGAAAGATTAGAAGCGAGTTTTTCTATGACCCCTTTGTAGCCGGCGACCTGGCCGATCATGCCAATAAATTTTATGAAATAATTCAGGGCATTCCCGGGTTAAATTACTACCTGATAAACACCGGTGGAATCGGTGAAGGGGAACGTTACAAAGACATTAAGCTCGAATTCACTATGGCGATACTGGATTCGTTGCTGAGGGGAGGCCTTGAAAATTGGACAGATTCACCTGCAGGCTTTGAAGTGCCCAAGGCTATCAGGTTTGTGGATGATATTTACCTGCACCCGGAGAAGCTCTACTCAGTGGCGGACTTTGATGAAAAGAATAGAGTACTTAATAAAATCAGGCATGAAGCTGTAGAGCAACTGGGTAGCAGCCTCTATCCTGATATCAGAAATGTTTTTTAGTAAAACATGAAAGTTCGGGCTTTCTACCTGAACGTTGGTTCGCCCCTGGTTTCAATAGGTGAGTGTGGATTACTGGCGAGGCTCGATAATGCTTAGTTCAAGGCTTACTATCTGAGGCAGCAAATTTAACTTGGTTTTAAATTTGCTGCCTGCTGCACGACAGAATATGTGCGGCGATGATTTGCATCCAGGCCCCTTTTGCTTGTAGACGCCAAGCTTCTTTAGCCTGTAGCCTCGGGTGGCGCAAACGATATCATAATCGAGTTAAACGGTATTGTCTTGAAAAGCCATGATCAAGCCCCGGAACTCATTGCTACGGTATGCCAATCACCGCAAACTTGCCCAAACCTCTTTTCCTGCGCTTGACCGAAGGTGTTCAGAGGAATACAATGGAATTGATACGAATTCAGGATTTTGAAGGTTTATCTAGTACCAGTATTCTTCAGTTTTTGTGTCGAATCGAGGCTGACAGGAGGTCTGTGTATGAGCATATCCCCATATCGTATCGTCAATAGAACAACTACCGGGCGCTCAGGCAGACGCCTGCTTCATTTAGACTTACCGCTACTTTAGCGCAGCGAATCATCTGCTTTTATAACACACCCTGTAAGACTAACTGCCCACCAGTTATCTTCTCCCCGCAAAGATTAAGGGCGTTTTCTAAACCTGCTAACTGTTTTCGCGAAAGTATACCGTCTGCTCGTTCTTATTAGCGACCGGTCAGTGTACCGGAATAAACAATAAACCGATGCGCTACCATTTGCTGTTAGAGCACCGGGGAGGTGAAGGTGACAAAAAGAACCCTTGTTCTACTAAAAACAGCCCGGCGAAAGCCTGCAAAGATGTCCGCATCAATCGAGCAGGCCAATGAGATTAGAGCAGTTGACGTTGTGAGCGGCACTCTGTGACGCTATTGCCGGTGTTAAAGCCGCAGATTACATCGAATGTTAAAACTGCAACCGCACCTGTTTCTGATTTTAGCAGGTGGATGGCGTGCTACTGCCCTCTCGCAGACGGGGGAACCGGTTAGTGCCAGAAGATAGGCGAGGTCAAAGTTATGGATATAAAACAGGTCCAGCTCCGTTCTTATTTTGAAAAGGAAAGGGAACGTTTAGCCGAGAAACTGCGGCAGATGGAAGATGAGAATTTCTCTAAAGATGATAGAGAAGGAAACGCCTTCAGCAAGATCACGGAAGCAGCTGACGGTTCCGCCGAGATGGAAAAGGGGGCGGCTTTCAAACAAACGTTTAAGGATCGTCTGTCCGGGGTGGAGCATACTTTACGGAAACTTGATGAGGGAACCTATGGCATATGTGACGGCTGCAGGCAGGCGATTGACCCCGCCCGGTTAGAAGCGCTCCTTGAGGCTAGCCTCTGCCGGAAATGTGTGGACCTGCAGAAAAAGCAAAGCCGTTGGACGACTCAAGCAATGAATTATCTGGCAACAAACGCAACAGGAAAGCAATAAGGGGCAATGTCAACCTCTCGGATTTTAAGAGAAGGGTAATAGCCGAAAGAAATTAAAGCCGTAACGGCTAATTTATTTACGCTTTAGCTAATGCAAAGGTGCATTAGCTCATACACTTGAGATCAGGAAGCTGTTGAACTGAAAGTAGAAAGGCGGGAGGGATCAATGAGTCGTAAATCCTTAAAGAGGCAGCAAAAGCTGGAGTACCACAAGGAATTTAAAACAGCTGACAAATCCAGCAGCAAAAAGCGACAAAAGAGTCCTGGCAGGAAAGTGAAATAATGCGGCGTCAGTATTTGAAGAGATGATTGTGTTCACATACGTGGCGCTGATTGAGAGACGATGAGCCGGAGAAACGAAGAGAAAGTCAGCTTGTTGCGTTATAACGCTTCCTGCGAATACGAAGGTGTAAGAAAAGGCCTTCCATCTTGGCAGAGGCACTTGCCTCCTAAGGTAATTTTATTAGCATTGACTCCATCGGTACGATAGCGGTGTTGGCGGTAGACAGATGGGTGAATTATTGGTTCATCGATTGTAACCAACTGGGTGTTTGTAATTACTGCGGAAGGGAGGGAAACTTCAAGTAGATGAAGCGAGTTGTCAAAAATAGTAACGAAGAAACGGGTCAACGGCCGAAAAAGATAATGACTTTTTGTACTTGATAAACGGCTAGCGGGATGAAAACTCAAAAAGGAAACATAATGGCAAAAGAGGAAATAGTCATGGAAGAACCCGGGATAATTGATGACCCGGTCCTTATGTACCTCCATGAAATTGGCAGGGTGCCCCTCATATCCGCTGAGGATGAAAAGAAGCTGGCTCGGAAAATAGAGGCAGGCAAACGTGTCAAGGAGATCAAAGAAGGTTTTATTGATAAGTACGGCACTACTCCAAAACCTATTCAACTGGTGTTAAACATGCTTATCGATCTCGGCAATGCACGCTCCACACTTTGCCTCTTCCGGGAGGCACTCGGGCTAAAGGAATGCAACTTTTTTAAAGAAGCAATAACCGAACCAGCCGTACAAAAGAACCTGATTGATGAAATTGATCAAAAATACACTCAGTCTATTGCTGCCAAAACTGAAAGAAGCCCGGCAGAATCCGAGCAGGAACTTATAAACATTTCTCTAAATATAAGACTGCTCCCTGAAGAAGTACTTAATGCAATACCTGATGATATCGCCTTGGGGCAGATTGAAGAGCTTGCCGAGGATCAGGTTTTCGTAGAATCTATTAAAGTAAACGAGCAACAGCTAAACCGGTATCTTAAGAATATTGAGCGTGAGGCCGAGGAATCCGAAAAACACCTTATTGAGGCTAACCTGCGACTGGTTGTCAGTGTTGCCAAAAAGCATATCGGGCGTGGCATGTCTCTTTTAGACCTCTTTCAGGAAGGAAACCTGGGACTCATCAGAGCTGTAAAAAAATTTGATTATCACCGGGGTTACAAATTCAGCACCTATGCCACCTGGTGGATCCGACAGGCCATCACCCGGTCTATTGCCGATCAGTCGCGCACTATCCGAATACCGGTTCACATGGTTGAGACTATCAATAAGCTCCTGAAGGCCAGCCGCCACCTTGCGCAGGAACATGGTCGTGAGCCTACCGCTAAGGAAATCGGCGATAAACTAGAACTATCCCCGGATAAAATAAGGGAGATAATGAAGGTATCACAGATCCCTATCTCACTGGAGGCGCCAGTGGGTGAGGAGGGAGATAGCCGTTTGGGTGACTTTATAGAGGACCAGAATGCCCTGTCACCCCTCGTTGCTGCCTCTAGACAACTCTTAAAAGAACAGGTTGAAGAGGTGCTTTTCAGCATTAACCCCCGTGAACGACGAATAATCCAGCTTAGATTTGGCCTTGCAGATGGGCGAAGCCGCACACTGGAAGAAGTGGGTACAGAGTTCAATTTAACCCGAGAGCGCATCCGCCAGATTGAAGCCAAGGCGCTCAGAAGACTACGCCACCCCACTCGAAGCCGGAAGCTTAAAGATTATCTGGAGCGATAGAACCGTAAATATCTGTAATTTATAACAATGCTACCGCTCTTCAAGTTTATCCATGAGACGTTTAAGGAAAAGAGGGATAAACATACAGAGCGAAAAACATTAAAGAAAACGCCAGTTTACCTCAAGAAAGGCCGGAAGAAAAAGAAGTGAAAGCAGCAATCATGTGGCAGGAGATAAGGCCAAGGAGGAAAGCAATGACCGGACCGGAAAATGTTATACCCATGGTAGTAGAGAGCGGGGCCAGAGGCGAGCGGGCCTTTGATATCTATTCCCTTTTACTGAAAGAGCGCATCATTATTCTGGGCTCTCCCATCGACGACCAGCTGGCCAATGTGGTAATTGCCCAGCTTTTATATCTGGACAGAGAGGAACCGGAAAAGGACATCCAGCTTTATATAAACTCTCCCGGAGGCATAATTTCTTCAGGCCTGGCAATTTATGATACCATGCAGCTAATACGGCCCGAGGTCTCCACCGTGTGCATGGGGGTGACCGCCAGCATGGCTACCGTTTTGTTGTGCTCAGGAGCAAAAGGCAAAAGGTATGCGTTGCCCCATTCCACCATTCACATGCACCAGCCTGTAAGCAGTGCACGGGGGCAGGCGTCAGATATTGAAATTGCTGCCCGGGAAATATTGAGATTGCAGGATGTTATCCGTCATATCCTTTCGCAGAATACCGGTCAATCAGTAGAGAAAATTACCCGCGATACCGACCGGGATTGCTACTTGAATCCTGAGCAAAGCAAAGAGTATGGCTTGATTGATGAAGTGCTGGGCGACATGCGTAAAGAAGGGGAAGAGAT
>PWTP01000161.1 GCA_003563865.1 Dehalococcoidia bacterium | reverse complement strand
TTATAGTGTGGTCGTTCTTTATATTTGTTTTGTATTATCTGCTCTTTATAGTAATCGGTGCAGGTTTCGGACTATCCGAACAAATGGAGCACGGTGCCTTTTTTGCTTATTATTCATGGGTAATAGATATAGCAGCGCCATTCGTATTTATTGGTGCTTCATGGGCAATAATGCGTAGGCTTATAGTAAAACCGAAAAGGCTTGAAGGGCAGCAAAACACTGAAGCCCTGTTTATACTTATCACTGTTTTAGTTCACCCCTTGAGTCATTTGTTTAAGGTTGCAACGGCCATAGCCCAGAACCACCCTCCGGCCGGCTTGGGCATTGCTGCCCCCCCTGTTAGCACAGCATTGAGTGTCTTGTTCAGCCCTGAATCAGCCGGAGTGTGGCACAGCTTCTGGTTCTGGGTGCACTGGGGCTTTGTTTTACTTGTAATGGCTATCATCGGCTACACCAGATACCTGCATATGATAGCTGCCCCTATAAATGATCTGTTGGGCCCGGAGGTCCCAAAAGGCACACCGGAGCCCATCGACCTGAACAACCCGCTTACTTTCGGCACTTCTGTGATAACCGATTTCAAGAGGAAACAACTGCTGGACCTTTATTCCTGTGTTGATGTCGGCTATTGCCATGAAGCATGCCCGGCAACGGCTACCGGCAAGAAGCTTAACCCACGCCTGGTTATAAAAAGCCTTAAAGCAAACCTGATGCAAAACGCACCGCTTGCCCTTAATAATAAAGAGCCCGTTGCTCCTCTTATAGGCGAGGGCGAAAGCAGCGTGCCTGAAGAAGCAGTGTGGGAATGTACTACCTGTGGCGCCTGCATGGAGGTATGCCCCGTCTATGTTGAGCACGTGCAGGAGATTATGGGGTTACGTCGAAATCTGGTTCAGCTACAGGCAAGGTTTCCGGCTGAGCTATTGGGCTTCTTTGAAAATATGGAACAGAAGGCAAACCCGTGGGGCATTGCTCCGGCCGAACGGGCCAAGTGGGCTACCAGGGTCGAAACAAAAGCTTTCGGAGCCGGTGAAACCGAATACCTGTTTTTTGTAGGCTGTGCCGGCGCACTGGACTCACGCAACAAACAAACCACCATAGCCCTGGCCACCATTCTGAATGCAAGCGGAGTATCATGGGGCATATTGGGCAAGGACGAAATATGCTGTGGAGACAGCCTGCGACGGCTCGGCAACGAATATTCTTTTATGAAAATAGTTCAAAAGAACAAAGATTTGTTTGAGAAAAGAGGGGTTAAGAAAATTGTTACGCATTGCCCGCACTGCTATCACACATTTAAGCATGACTATCCCG
Organism: Dehalococcoidia bacterium; assembly: GCA_003563865.1. Lineage (GTDB taxonomy): Bacteria > Chloroflexota > Dehalococcoidia > Dehalococcoidales > CSSed11-197 > CSSed11-197. Next base: position 5,740 of record PWTP01000161.1, on the reverse strand, counting down.
GGTACGGCATTGAGCTTGAGGTATTACACTATACGGAGCTTGTTGATGACCTGATTAAGACCGGGGAACTCAGCCTGAATGCCCCCACAAATTCACGAAATATAGTCTTTCATGATTCTTGTTACCTGGGCCGCCATAACGAGATTTACCGTGAACCACGGCAAACGCTTCTATCAGCTACCGGTAAAAGCCCTGTGGAAATGGAAAAACATCACGACAGGTCTTTCTGTTGCGGGGCCGGGGGCGGCTGTATGTGGCTGGAAGAAAGCGACGGCTCACAAATAAATGTAGCCCGGGTAGAACAGGCCCTGGAAAAAGAGCCGGACACGATTTGTGTCTGCTGCCCATACTGTATGACCATGTTTGAAGACGGGTTAAAAAGCAAGAATGCCGAGTGCAGCGTAAATGTCATGGACCTGGCTGAAATCGTAGCTGAAGCACTTGATAACAAGGCCGGAGGTTAAACAGCCGGCCATATAACAGTTATGGGGGCACATCAAATCATTGCCGGGGCTCAAAACAGGCCCGGAAGCAAAAAAAGGCGGCCCTTTTAAGTTTCAGGGGCCGCCTTGAATTGTTTATGCTGTTGCGCTATCTATAAACCCGGGTTTGCCACTTTGCCGACAAACAGAATGGTGCCGGTTTCAATATCGCGGATAAGGAAGGTAAATGGGCTGTCAAGGGTGACCTCTATCGGATCTGCCGGGATTGAAACAATGCCGACTATAACACCGGTGGCTGCTGCCGCCTCGGTTCCGGCTTCATCAACGCTGACGAATGATTTATGTACCACATCGTGAATCATCAAATCACGTTGGCCGTTCATGCCGGAGAAATCAGCAGTTTCAAGGAATGCTTCTTCCATGCCCATGCTATAAAGCGTGTCTCTTAAGCCGAACAGGCTCTCAAACTCAAATTTGGGCATGGTAAAGGCAACATTAGTGCTCTCCAGACTGCCGATCAATTCCTGCACTGCCTCCCAGGTCAGGTTATTTTCAAAATCGCTGAAGCTGCCACCTTGATTGGTGATAACCACCATGGAAAGCTCGTTGCCATCATAAGGCAGCTCGACCGCCAGGTAATCATCTGCCTCGGCATAACCCAGATGTTCAGCCTGTTTCATCATGGGGACAGTTATTTCAGTCCCGTCTTCAAGATAAAACTTGCCGTCAGCGGTGGCTTCTTCGGCAAACGGGGTTGCCCAGGCTGCGTTAAAGTAGATGGCATTGGTTAGTACCAGGCGGGTGAGAGTTGTTATTCCCCCTTCGGGAATCAGGTCTTTGATACGGCCTTCGGTCTCATCGCTAACCCACTGGTTAATAGTTTCCCGCGAGCTTTCAGGGTCAGCAATAAAATCAAGCACCCTCAAGCCGGCTCCGTAGTTTTCAGCCAGAAGATCTAGATAGCTATCTAAAAAGTCATAGTCTTTCTGGCCCCATATAGAATTGGCAATATTTAACCTGAATCCTTCTCCGTCTTTTCCTTCAGATGTTTTTCCGCGCTTAGCAAGTTCCAGGTCAAGGCTGTTAAAAGCCGGGTGCAGGTCTTGCTGGCTTAGCAGGTAGTTCAAGGTTTCGGCCATCTGTGCCTCAGTTTCGCCACGTGCACCGGCATAAGTCATGGCCAAAGCCAGCGAGATAGAATAGGGCGAATAGAACAGGTTGTCATCAGTGTCTTTCAAGGCCTGGTAAAGATCAAATGCAAACTGGCTGTTGCCCTCAACCAGTGTGGCCAGATCAGACAAGCCCACTTCCGGTGACATGACGCGGTCTTTATCTGATTTGAGCACCTCGGCTGATGCCGGGACCGTGCAGCCGATCAGTCCCAGGGTTAAAATGATTGAAAGCACGCCGGTTAAAGCCTTTTTCATAAATTGCCCCCCTTAGATACTGTCTTTTCAACCATTATAACGTTATAAATAAAGAATAGTTAGTTTATATGTTGGCGCTTTTGCTTTTAACGCCTGCTTATTGAAGGCAATATAATGAATTCTAATTATGCCATTTATAAGTTCTGGCCTGTTTATAATCCCGCTGGCTGCGGTTACCGGCTTTAAATCGCGGGCTTTGCTTTCTGCTTCCGGCCTTGAACGGGCAGATGTTAAGGCCGGGCTGGCCGATTAATTATAACGACCAGAAGTCGACCAGCTGATTATATTCAACCAGGCCGCTCATGGCTTTTGAATTAACATTGATGCCGGCTTCAACTGCGGCTGCTACCGGATTTAAGCCGCCACTCAATACCAGGCCTATTTTACCCAGGCCGACCGGCACGCCACAGACCGCTTTGCCCGGGCTTCCGGTTATCAATGGCGGGCATATTCCTGCAGCAGCAAGTTTTGCAAAAACATGCCCGGCTTCAGGCATACACAACGATGGTATTTCACGGAAGTTGGCCAGTATTTTCCCGTTGCCTTCACGGCTGGCCTGGTTTACGCTGGTCATTCTTCCGGCGATAAAGATTTCTGAAGGATCAAGCGATGACCCGCTGTATTCTATCAGATCGGTAAAGCGCAGTGGCTGACCCGCCCTTATCTGAAGAATGCCGCCAAAACGCGAGTCTATGGGAATTCCGGCCTTTAACAGCGTGCCGTTAATAATGAGGCTGCATACCGTGCCAAGTCCAACCTGGCCTTCCGGTATTACCATCTCTCCCAGTTTTTCGCCCTCTCTGGCAATTGCCACCAATCTGCCAGCCTTGAATCTAGCCTTCATAGCGGGCTTCATGGCCTTTATTACTTTTTTAAATTCAGATGCAGGCACGAGAGAGATATTAACCGGAATTTTACCGGAGAGGTTTTCAGGATTAAAGGTAACCTGGTAAGAGAGTAACTCAATGCGGTCAATAACAAAGCCAACCTTGTCAGCCACCATGCCGTCTTCAATCTCGTCCAGCCCCAGCGCGGTAATCATCCGTCCGTCCCGCCGGCTGACTTTGGAGGTAAGCCCGGCTTCGTCCATAAGGTTTAAGTGGTAGCGAACTCCACGTTCTGATAGCTCGATATTGTATTTCTCTTTTAAGTGCCGGGCTATTACCTTGCTGCCGGTTGGGCGGCGAGAACCGGCAATAATTCGCAATATGGCCATACGCTGCCTCTCAACATCTATACCTTCCTGGTTTACCGTTCTCATGCAAGCCTCCTGATACTATTAAAACCCGATCATAGCTGGTTACAATTAACTGCTAAGTGGCCATATTAAAACACATGTTTTCAAGCGAGTAAAGCAAGTCTGTTAATTTTTAGCCTGTTTAAATAAGGTGTTCATGCCAATATTTTGTTTATATTGTTCTTGAGCCCATCTAGAAACTTTTCAAAGCGTTTTACATCAGCCAGCTGGCCGGTTAAATGCCCTTGTTCATCAACATCAAGCTTCCAGTGCTGTTTGAGCCCGGCTTTGCACTCTTTGCGGTCGATTCCCGGTGAAAAATCCGAACAAGACAGGGGTTTAAACGGGTAGATGGCACATTTGCCCAATGGCTGGCCAGTCAAACGCTTCAAAAAAACGCATCCGCCATTTTTATGAATCAATAAAAAACTGGTTGCTCCCGGCCAGCGGCTATCAGTATACCGGTTCACAAAATCATCCCAACCCAAACCCAGGCGGCCACAAATGCCTTTGGCTTCCAGCAATGTCATGCTCGCCTGATAGTAACTGCAGCACTCGCCACACATAAAGCATGGAAAGGGCCGACCGGCATCATTTTCTCGAGTAAAGTTTGTTTTTTTCAATATAAGCCTCCACCCCTTCAGGCAACATACCGGTTATGCCTTCTCCTTGCTGAATCTTTTCTCTGATTAATGATGAGGATACATCTACAACCGGTTCTTCTAAAATAATCAATCTGGCTGAAATGCCCGGCAGCTCTTTTTCCAGTTGGCTTATTTCCGGTTTTGGTATGCCCGTCCTGGGCACTGCTACCAGAAAACACTTTTTAATTATTTCCTGCGGCTCACGCCAGTCTTTTAGTTTTGTCAGATTATCCCAGCCAAGAATAAAGTAAATGTCGTCTCCTGAAAGGCCCTGCTTTTCAAGTTCTTTTAAGGTTTCAATCGTATAGGTTGGCCCCTGGCGCTCTGCCTCCATGGTAGAAACCATGAAGCCGTCTTCTCCCTTGATCGCCAGGCTTGTCATATGAACCCGTTCTTTGGCCGAAATGTTTACTTTTCCGGGCTTAAGGCGCGGGTTGCCGGCCACCACAAACAAAACTATATCCAGGCCTAGCTGGTCTTTAACCCGGCGGGCGATTTGAATATGCCCCAGATGCGGCGGGTCAAATGTGCCGCCCAATAATCCTATTTTCATATTTTTCTACCACCGCCACTCAAAGCTTCCCAGCCGGATAACATCGCCCGGTTTAACACCGGCCTTTTCCAGCAGTTTAAATCCGCCCTTATTTTTCACCAGCCGCCATATCTGCCGGCGTACTTCTGAATCCCCCACCTGGGAGCCTTCTATAATGCGTTCAAGGCCCGGGTCTTTTATTTCAAACCCGTCTTTCTGTTGGGTTATTACCAGCCCGGCCTTGGCCGGTTCAGGTTTAAAAACTTTCGATCCGGCTGTCTCAGCGATTTCAGGTAACGGCTCTTTTGCCAGCTGGCGGCTGATTTTATTCAACAGCCCTTCTACACCTTCACCGGTTAAAGCAGATATAAAGTCGGGTGAATACCCCTTGCGTGCAAATATGCGGATAATTTCGCTTAACTTTTCTCTTGCTTCAGGCAGATCTACCTTATTTATTACTACCAGTTGTTTTTTCCTCACAAGCGACCGGTCATACAATTCCAGTTCCCGGTTAACCAGTTCAAAGTCTGCAATTGGGTCTGCCGAGCTCCCGTCTACAAGGTGCACCAAAAGCTTTGTACGGACTATATGGCGGAGAAACTCGTGCCCTAGCCCCTTTCCCTCAGCTGCTCCGTTTATGAGGCCAGGAATGTCGGCCATAATAAAGGCGCTTGGCCCTCTTTCCACTATCCCCAGGTTGGGTTCAAGAGTAGTAAATGGATAACTGGCCACTTTTGGTTTTGCTTGTGATGATGCTACCAGAAGTGAGGATTTTCCAGCATTGGGCAGGCCGATTATTCCGGCATCTGCTATCATTTTTAATTCAAGTAACAGGGTTCTTTCTTCAGCTTCTTCACCTTTAGAAGCCAGTTTAGGAGTCTGGTTGGTAGAAGATGTAAAATGTACATTGCCCGAACCGCCCCGGCCTCCTTTTGCAACCAGCAACTGGTCACCGGTTTTGTTCATGTCAGCTATTTCATAAGAGTTGCCCGGGTCAGAAATGTCTGTTACTACAGTTCCCGGTGGAATAGTGAGAGTAATGGTTTTTCCGCTTTTGCCGTGTTTTTTACGGCTTTGCCCGGGTTTGCCGTCTTGTGCCAAGTACTCGCGTTTAAAGTAATATTTTTTAAGACTGGCTTCATTTTTATTTACTTTTAAAATAACATCCCCGCCTTTACCTCCATCACCACCATCAGGCCCACCCAGCGGCACAAACTTTTCACGCCTGAAACTGACGGTTCCGTTACCGCCTTTGCCAGATTTCACCCAAATCTTTACCCTGTCAAACATATCAAATGGTTGTTATTACTCCTTTTACTTAACTTAATTTGTTATCTCTAGTTTAATTAATAACCATAGTAATAATAACATAGTAGCTATCTGGTGGTTATTTTGACACATATCAACAATTTTAGCTTTAGCTGTCAACCGGGTTATCAAACAGGAGCGAATTCTAT
>PWTP01000034.1 GCA_003563865.1 Dehalococcoidia bacterium | reverse complement strand
TGATCTGGTAGCCCGGGGGCAGATTTTGGAAGCGTTAGAAGTAATCAGGAAAAGTAATCCGTTTCCATCTATATGTGCCTATGTATGCACACATCCATGTGAAGATGTGTGCAGGCGTAATCAGGTAGATAGCCCGGTTTCCATCAGGGCATTGAAAAGGTTTGCTCTGGAGTTCAGTGGTGACAGAATGGTTAAAGTCAATGCCAAAACTACCGAAGGCGCCAGAGTGGCTATTGTTGGTTGTGGTCCGGCTGGAATGGCATGTGCGTATTATCTAAGAAAGTATGGTTACCCGGTAACTGTATTTGAAGCTTTGTCGGAAGCAGGAGGTATGCTTCGATTTGGAATTCCTAGATATCGGCTTCCCGAAAAGGTGCTCGATATAGAAATTGAGAGGCTTACCCGGATGGGGGTCGAAATAAGAACTAATACGTATGTTGTTTCACTGGCATCACTGGTTGAAATGGGATATGAGGCTGTATTTATTACTATTGGCGCCCAAAAAGGCCTCAAACTGGGGATAGAAGGTGAAGACACACCGGGTGTTATGGACGGAGCCAGTTTGCTTAAATGGATTAATCTTGGGCTCAAGCTGTCGCTGGGTGAAAAGGTTTGTGTAGTTGGAGGGGGCAATGTGGCGATTGATGCTGCCAGGGTTGCTGTTCGGTTAGGAGCAAAACAGGTAACCATCTTGTATCGACGTAGTAGAGATGAAATGACAGCAGATCATGCAGAAGTGGAACAGGCCATTGAAGAAGGGGTAAAGATTGAGTTTCTGGTAACACCGGTACGTGTAAGTAAGAGAAATGGAAGTTTGAATGTTATATGCAAGCAGATGGAACTAAGAGACCCCGATTTCAGCGGAAGGCGCAGGCCGGTATGTATGGAAAATAGTGAGTTTGGGCAAATATACGACACATTAATTTTGGCTGTAGGACAAGCTCCACAGCTCCCTGAGGGTTTTCAGGTTAATATTGGGCATGGCAGCACTATTGAGGTGGATCCAGTAACATTGAGTACCAATCAGAAAGGCGTTTTTGCTGGCGGTGATGTGGTAACCGGTCCGGCAACTGTGGTAGAAGCACTGGCATCGGGACGGCTGGCAGCCTTGCGTATTGACGATTATCTACAGGGAAGGATTTCTTCGGCTGATAATAAAAATCAGGAAGTTATTAGCCGCAACCTGTTACCCGGGACCAGGGAAGCGATAAGGACGGCCGGCAGAGCCAACGCCCCACTGAATTCAGTTGAGCGCAGAATCAGCCAATTTGAGCCAGTAGAGCTTGTTTATGATTGGGAAAATGCCGTAAATGAAGCAAGGAGATGTTTGAGGTGCGGCATGGGCGCTGAAATACTATCTCTAGACAGATGCGCTACATGTCTGGTTTGTTTGAGAGTTTGTCCATATCATGTTCCATACCTCGATGCCAGCCAGACGATACAAATACCCATTGATCAGTGTCAAGCTTGTGGAATATGTGTAGCTGAATGTCCCGCGCAGGTTATCCAATTAAAACAATGCCCCGAGAACCGGAAGCAGGTTTATGACCGGATAAATGGAGCACTTGAAGAGATATCAAAAACTGAATTCAGGGCTTTTGTAACCGGATTTTGTTGTCAGTATGGCCTGTTTGGCAACGGAGTATTGGCTGGCTTATGGCGTGCCCCGAAAACCGGTGTAAGGATTGTTCCCGTGAGTTGCATTACTACTCTCGAGCCGGGGCATTTTTTGCATGCTTTCAAAATGGGTACAAAAGGGGTATTTGTTGCTGGATGTGGAGAACAATGTGTTACGGCAATAAAATTTGACCTGATACACGAACGTGTGCAAAAAACCAAAAACATGTTAAAACAGATCGGGCTTGATTCAACAAAAATACAGTTTTATGTTCCAGGCTGGACTGAAATGACATCTGTAGAATGGCTGGATAAATTTGCCGCCCAAATCGGCCAGCTTTATCTATCATCTCTATTGAACAGGGAGGTGACAGTTGATAGTTGCTGAACAAAAACCTCTATCAGAAATAAAATACCTGATTTCACCTTACAAACAGATACTGGTTTTGGGTTGTGGCACATGCATGACTGTTTGTGGCGCCGGAGGTGAACGAGAAGTATCTTTTCTCAGCCAGGCTCTACAATTAGAGCAATCTATGAATAGTGTCAGCTGGCAAGGTTTTCAGGAATATACAGTAAAAAGACAGTGCAGTAACGAATTCCTGGATGTAATTTCAGATATAGTTACAACTATTGATTGTATTCTCTCAGTGGGATGTGGTGCCGGTGTACAGACTTTAGCCAGACGGTTTCCTGACATGCCTGTTTTACCGGGTGTGAATACATCTTTATTAGGCATGGAGCAACAACCGGGAATTTGGGACGAGTGTTGTGTAGCATGTGGTGAATGCAGGCTTGGAGATACAGCAGGGATTTGTGCGTATACACGTTGTGCCAAAGGAATACTTAACGGTCCCTGCGCTGGCAATAAAAATGGAAAGTGTGAAGTTAACCATGATATTGATTGTGCCTGGGTAATGATTTACAAGAGGTTGGACCGGTTGGGGCAGCTGGATAAAATGCGCCACTATTATTCAATGAGAAATTTTAAGGTAACTCCCAGGCAGATAGGTTTGATCCAAAAACCTGATCTGGCAGGTGAGAGTGATGGCTAAATCAGCATTTGAAGAAAAATTGCACTCTGACAAGTTCCTGGTAACTTCAGAGATTGGCCCTCCTAAAGGAGTGGATGTTTCGGAGATGATTCATCACATAGAAATTCTTAAAGACCGGGTTGATGCTATTAATGTGACTGACCATCAGAGTTCTATGATGCATTTTCCTTCACTGGGTGGTTGCCTGCTTATTAAAGAGCATGGAGGAGAACCTGTATTACAGATGACCGGCCGTGACCGTAACCGCCTGGCGCTTCAGGCTGATCTGCTGCTGGCATACAGCCGCGGTATTGTTAATGTTCTTTGTCTTACCGGAGACTCCATAAATTCAGGAGACCACAAAGATGCAAAACCGGTTTTTGATCTTGATTCGGTCCAGATGCTGCATATGATTAGAATGCTCGAGTCAGGCAAAGACGCAGGTGGAAACCAATTGAAAGGCACACCATGTTTTTGTTCTGGAGCTTCGGTACATCCAGAAGCAGATTTTTTGGAACCGCAACTGATTAAATTTGAAAAAAAAGTTGCAGCAGGTGCACAGTTTTTCCAAACTCAAGGCGTGTTTAATGTTACCAAATTAAGAGAATTTAGTGAGTACGCTTCTCAATTTAACGTCAAGGTCTTGGCAGGAATCATTGTTTTGGCTTCAGCCAGGATGGCTCGTTATATGAATAATAATGTTCCCGGTATCATCCTGCCTGAAGAAATTATTGATGAAATGGAGACGGCTGAAAAAGGTAGGGGGTTAACAAAGGGAATTGAGATTGCAGTAAGATCAATAAAACTGATCAAAGAGGAAAAATTGGCTCACGGGATCCACATAATGGCAGTAGGCAACGAAGGTGTTGTGCCAGACATTTTAGATCAGGCGGGATCAGGAGGTGTGAACCAATGAATTAAACCAGAGAACAACATGCTTTCAGGGAAAACTTAACTTTTACCAGTTACCGGATTTGCAGAATGCCAGGGTAGCAGGCAAATAAATAATGAGGTGGGCAAAATGGTTAAAAAAAGTAAAATCTTGATTATTGACGATGAACCTGTTTTTACTGATGCATGCCGAAGAACATTCATGTCTAGAGATTTCAAAGTTATGAGTGCTGTATCACAGGCAACCGCGAAAGAGATGATAAGAGAGGAACCCGATATCGTTGTTTTGGGTACACTGGCTCCGGCCGGACAGGCATTTGCTTTACACAAATGGTTCAAACAGCATCCAAGATACAAAGACATACCCCTTTTGGTGATTGATTCAAAGTGGCAGGAACGCCAGATTCGTGGCTGGAGAAGGTTTGAAGGTATGCAGCTCGAAGCTGATGACTATGTAGTAAAACCGGTCGAGCCCTCTGAGCTGGTACCGAGGATTCAGTATCTGTTAGAACGATCAACCAAAAGAATTAAGGTATTGGATATTGACGACCATAACATGGTCAGAAGTGGAATATGTGCAGTGCTTGCATTACAAAAAGATCTGGAACTGGCTGGAGAAGCCGCTGATGGAAAAGATGCGGTGGAAAAAGCACTGCTTCTTGCGCCGGATGTAGCTTTAATGGACATAGTCATGCCGGTGATGAACGGTCTGGAGGCAACCAGACAGATAAGCAGAGAATGCCCTAAGACCCGGGTGCTAATTCTGACACAATATGACGAGGAAGAGAATATGCTGGTTGCCAGAAAGGCCGGGGCGCTTGGTTTTGTGCCAAAAAGGGCAGCCAGCACTGATCTTATTGCGGGCATAAGAGCGGTTAATGCCGGAAAATACTTTCCGGCAACTTTTGGCCAGGAATCAAAAAACTGAATTCTTAATTTATATAAAATACCTGGGATAAAGGCTTTCAATCAAATCGAGGCATTTTGCTGATGAATTCATGGTATATATATGGATGCCCGGGGCTCCGCCATCCAGCAACTCCTCACACATTGTTGAAATATACTCTGTTCCGTATTTTTTTGATGAAACACGGTCATCTTTTTCGTGGTAATATTTAAGTTTGGCAGATAGATTATCCGGAATGCTTATTCGAAGCTTCTGGTTGATAATAAATTTAAGTGAATCCCAGCTTTCTATGGGCATAATCCCGGGTATTATTGGCACATTGATGCCAATTCTCCGGGCATTTGCTACAAACCTAAAATAATATTCAGCCTTGAAGAATAGCTGGGTGGTGATATAATCTGCGCCTTCATCGACCTTAAGCTTCAGGCGTTGGAGATCAGTTTCAATGCTTTGGCACCCCGGATGGCCTTCCGGGTAACCTGCAACGCTGGTGCATAAATCAGCCGGCTCGCCATCTCTCAATTCCTCCGGATTTATTGATAAATATTTGCCATGTTTTATCTGGTTAATCTGCCTGACCAGTTCATATGCATATTGATGGCCTTCGGGGTGTGGACGAAATGAAGTAGAACCAGCCGGTGGGTCTCCTCTTAGAGCAAGAATATTTTCAATTCCTTCATACTTCATTCCAACCAGCAGATTTTCTATGTCTTGCCGGGATCTTCCCATGGAAATGATGTGAACAACTGGCTCTATACCCAGATCTTTTTTTATTATACTGCTGATGGGTATAGTGCCGCCGCGAGGCTTGCCAAATGCTCCGCACGTTACGTTACACCAGGCAGGATTAAAACGTTTCAAAGTCTTGATGGTATTTAAAAGGGGTTCCAGAGAGTGGCCGTTGATGGGAGGGCTTACCTCAATAGAGAATGATGGTTTCTTCAATTGTTTATAAATTTCGTTTACTTTCATCGCACTTCCCTTTAAATCAGATAATAAATATGCCCGTAACCATGCCCGGGGTAACAGCTATAATAAAACCTCGAAATTAATACCGCGAAACTGAATACTTTGCAGGTATTGGCAAAAAGTAATACCTAAGTGCATACCTGAACGGACATGTCAGAAGTCTATATTATAGCAATTGGGTACTGATAATAAAAAAATATTTTGCCTGAGCCTTATATGAGTGCTTATAATTATGACATCTCCAAAGCTTGAGTGCACATGTATTTAGAAGCAGTTGTTGCCTGTTTAGTTAACATAAGAAGTTAACCCAAGATCCCAAATTACTGGTTATGTTATACTTACGACAACGCCTTTTTTATGAAATCATTAATGCAAGACGTCCTCATTATTGGTGCTGGCCCAATCGGAAGTTACACAGCAAAACATTTGGCTAAACAAGGCTTTAAAGTAACCGTAATTGAAAAACGGAAACGCCTTGGGAATCCGGTTTGCTGTGCGGGTATTATTAGCCCTGCCTGTGCCAACCTGATGGATATAGGTGAAACACCGGTTGTTATCAGGCGCTTTAATAGTGCCAACGTTTATTCTCCTTCCCGGCGGGTGATAAATATTTCCCGCAGCGAAACTCAAGCGGTTACGGTTAACCGGGGGCTGCTGGATGAGATAATGGCAATCAAAGCTGAAGAAGCTGGGGCAATAGTTTTATATGGGCAAGAAGTAGTAAATATAAGCATTGATAATGATAGTGTTAAAGTGCAAACCGATCCTGGCCATGGGTTAACCCTTGAAGGCAAAATGGTGATTGTTGCTGCCGGTTTCAATCCTGTCCTTAACAGCTGCCTGGGAATTGGCAGACCGGGAGATTTTGCCATTGGAGCTCAAGCTATTGTTGAAACGGCCGGCACCAACGGTGATTTGGAGATTTACCTTGGCAAGGCTTTTGCTCCGGGGTTCTTTGGCTGGTTTCAACCACTGAATGATACAAGAGCTCTGGCAGGCCTTCTTTCACGCAAGAATACTGCTTTTCACTTTGAACGGTTTTTTGAGTATTTACGCACCAATAAGTTTGCCAGGCTTGACGGTAAGCCTCGTTTCAGGGGGGTTAGCTTAAAACCATTGACCTGTACCTGTAGAGATAGATTAATGGTGATCGGTGATGCAGCCGGCCAGGTGAAACCTTTAACCGGGGGTGGCCTTTATTACGGGTTAAGGGCAGCCATACAGGCAATCGATGTTGTTTCTCAGGCCTTCTCCTCTGGTGATTTTTCAGCCAGGTCATTAAATAAATACCAGCATTTGTGGCAAAGAGAACTGCTACGAGATATCAAGCACGGCCGCTTTGCCAGAAAGCTTTTCGAAAGTTTTAACGACAGATATATTGATAGTGCTTTTCGGGCTATTGAAAAAGAAAAACTGGCCGAAAAACTGGCTGGAGATCTAACCATAGGTTTTGATGATCATGGCCGGGTAGTATCAAAAGCTTTTAAGAAACCATCCTTTTACCGTGCACTTTTACGGATGGTGTTCTCTTAGCCGGGTAGATGTAAGGAGTTATATATAAGAATCATGGTAGTGGGGTATTAAAATGAAAAAAACCAAACAATCGCCTGAGTTGAACCAGGCAGTCAGGCAGTATTTATCCAGCCTTGAACCGGCTCAGGTTAAAAGCGCCAATCTTCATT
>PWTP01000046.1 GCA_003563865.1 Dehalococcoidia bacterium | reverse complement strand
GTGAGACCTACAAGTCGAGCAGGGACGAAAGTCGGGCAAAGTGATCCCACGGTTCTGAGTGGAAGGGCCGTGGCTTAACGGATAAAAGCTACCCCGGGGATAACAGGCTTATCTTGCCCAAGAGTTCACATCGACGGCAAGGTTTGGCACCTCGATGTCGGCTCGTCGCATCCTGGGGCTGGAGAAGGTCCCAAGGGTCCGGCTGTTCGCCGGTTAAAGCGGCACGCGAGCTGGGTTCAGACCGTCGTGAGACAGGTCGGTCTCTATCCGTGGTGGGCGCCCAGAGATTTGAGGAGGCCTTTCCCTAGTACGAGAGGATCGGGAAGGACAGACCAATGGTGTACCAGTTGTTCTGCCAAGGGCATTGCTGGGTAGCCAAGTCTGGTTCGGATAAGCACTGAAAGCATCTAAGTGCGAAACCGGCTCCAAGATTAGATCTCTCATCCTTCCTTCGGGAAGGAGTAAGACCGCAGGTAGACTACCTGCTTGATAGGCCACAGGTGTAAGCACGGTAACGTGTTCAGCTGAGTGGTACTAATGGTCGAGGGCTTGACCTGTTTCAGGGTTGGTATTAGTCGGAGACAAAAAACTTATATTCATTAATTAAAGGCTTCTCTAAATATGAGATAAAGCCTGAGGTTTAAACCTTTCTGGTGATTAGAGCGAGGTGGAACCACCCGTTCCCATCCCGAACACGGAAGTGAAACGCCTTAGCGCAGACGATACTGAGGGGGCAACCCCTTGTGGAAAATATGCCATTGCCAGAAGGGACTTATTAAACCTCGGGCTTTTCTGTTTTATAAGCTATAACACCAACAAGCCGGTTGTTCCCGGAGGCTTTTTTATCAACCGGGGCATAAATCATTCTGCTTTACGGTTGAATGTGTATTGGCCGGCTTCACTATCTACAACTATGGCATCGCCCTGTTTAAACTCCCCTTCCAGCACTTTTAGTGCCAGAGGGTCTAAAATGCGGGTTTGGATTGTGCGTTTTAAAGGCCTTGCTCCATAAACCGGATCATAGCCTTCAGCTGATAACTGCTCTCTGGCCTGATCAGTTAATTTGATATCAATATCCTTATCCTCAAGACGCTTTTTAAGTATTTCAACCTGCAATTTTACGATTTCTTTTATGTCCTCCCGGGAAAGCTGGTGGAAGATAATTACTTCATCAACCCGGTTTAAGAATTCCGGCCGGAAGTTTTGCTTTAAAGCTCCTGCAATCAGTTCTTCCAGTTCTTTATCTTGCCCGGGCTCAAGTTCGGCAATGTACTGGCTGCCAATATTTGAGGTCATGATAAGTACGGTATTTTTAAAATCGACTGTGCGCCCGTGTCCGTCAGTAAGGCGCCCGTCGTCAAGCACCTGCAGCAGGATATTGAATATCTTGGGGTGAGCTTTTTCAATCTCATCAAGTAGTATAACTGAATATGGCCGGCGGTGAATGGCTTCAGTCAACTGCCCGCCTTCCTCGTATCCCACGTACCCCGGTGGAGCTCCGATAAGGCGGGCTACAGTATGTTCTTCCATATATTCGCTCATATCAAGCCTTACCATAGCCCGCTCGTCATCAAACAGAAATTCTGCCAGAGCTTTTGCCAACTCGGTTTTACCTACACCGGTCGGGCCAAGAAATATAAAGCTGCCCAGTGGCCGGTTCGGGTCCTGCAGGCCGGCTCTTGAACGCCTTACTGCATTGGATACTGCTTTAACAGCTTTATCCTGAGAAATCACCCTCTGGTGCAGGCGCTCTTCCATACGTCGCAGTTTCTCGATATCTCCTTCCAGCAAGTTTGATACCGGAATACCGGTCCAGCGGCTTACTACCTCAGCAATGTCCTGCTCATCAACTTCTTCTTTGAGCAGGTGCATCCCTTTGTCTTTGGCAAGAAGTTGCTCGTTTTCTTTCAGTTCCTTTTCAAGGTCGATAAGCGTTCCATATTTCAGTCTGGCTGCCTCTTCGTAACTGGCATGTCTTTCAGCCCGCTCTATTTCCATTTTGGTTTGCTCAATTCGCTCTTTAATGGAACTCAGATTTTTAATCTGCTCTTTTTCCTTTTGCCATTGCGCTTTAAGCTGTTCATATTCATCTTTTAAAGACTTGATCTCTTTTTCAAGATTGGCAAGCCTTTCTTTTGATGCCTGATCTTTTTCTTTTTTCAGCGCTTCTTTTTCTATTTCCAGCTGGCGAAGCCGTCTTTCAACTTCATCCACCTCAGCCGGAACACTGTCAATTTCAGTTCTAAGCCTGGCAGCCGCCTCGTCTATCAGGTCAATCGCTTTATCGGGCAAAAAACGGTCTGAAATATAACGGTTGGAAAGAACCGCTGCACCAACCAGGGCCGAATCCTGGATTCTAACTCCATGGTGAACCTCATAACGCTCTTTAAGGCCACGCAGAATAGAGATGGTGTCTTCAATACCCGGCTCACCAATATAAACCGGCTGGAAGCGGCGCTCTAGCGCAGCATCTTTTTCGATATGCTTACGGTATTCATTGAGAGTAGTTGCTCCGATAGCATGCAATTCACCCCGGGCCAGCATAGGCTTAAGCATATTTGAGGCATCCATAGCTCCTTCGGCAGCTCCAGCCCCAACTACTGTATGCAGCTCGTCAATAAAAAGAATGATCTGCCCTTGAGAATCCTGTACTTCTTTCAGAACTGCCTTTAATCTTTCTTCGAATTCACCCCGGTATTTAGCCCCGGCAACCACAGCCCCAAGGTCAAGGGCTACTATACGCTTATCTTTAAGCCCGGTAGGCACGTCACCTTTGACGATACGTTGAGCAAGGCCCTCGGCAATGGCAGTTTTGCCTACTCCGGGTTCACCAATTAAAACCGGGTTATTTTTAGTCCGGCGGCTAAGAACTTGAATCACCCGGCGGATTTCATCATCTCTGCCGATAACCGGATCGAGCTTGCCTTGCCTGGCTGCCTGGGTCAAATCCCTGCCATATTTCTCAAGCGCCTGATATTTACCTTCCGGATTTTGGTCTGTCACTCTCTGACTGCCCCGGATCGAAGTAAGCACCTGATAAACCCGGTCTCGTGTAATACCCCTGTCCTTGAGAGCCTGGCTAACAGGCCCCGGCACCTCCAATAAAGCCAAAAACAGGTGTTCAGCGCTTACATACTCATCTTTAAAATCATCCATTTCCTTGTAGGCGCAGTCTATCACTGCTTTTAACTCGGTTGAAATGAAAGCATCAGCAGATCCACCGGCCTTAGGCTTGGCCTCAATCCTGGCTTTCATATCATTTTCAATATGATGTGCAGGAATATTAAGACCGTTCAGGATTTGGAGAACTACGCCTCCCTCTTGCCTGAGCAGTGATGCCAGCAGATGCTCAGGTTCTACCTGGGTGTTGCCATGCTCCTGAGCAATCTGCTGAGCTTCTATAAGTGCTTCCCTGGCTTTTTCAGTTAACCGGTGAATATCCATATTTAATTCCTTTTAATTACATTTATTTCCATCGCCTGCCGGCCAGCCGGTCCTCATTGGTTGTCACCGGACCTTCACTAACCAAACCGCTGGAATCAATGCTGCCGGCATAACCACATTGCAGACAGTGATCAAACATTCCATCTTCGTCGTAATCTACAAAAATATCACCATTACATCTTGGGCACGCTTTCATCTTCCACATTTCCTTCACCCCCTGATTAAATTTACTGGCCTCCTACCATATCCAGCATCTCTTCTATTAACGTATAATATTGCTTTTTGTTAGTTTTAGTGTCTTCACCAACCAGTTGTTTAAGTTCCAACAACTTTTGCTGCAGGTTTAATGCCAATTCTACCCCTGCCAGATTTAACCCCATTTCATCCACCAGGCGGCGTATGGTCCGGCACAAAGCTATATCTTCTTCAGAATAGAGCCGGAGAGTATTTAAGCGAACCGGGCTTACAAGCCCGGCTTTCTCATACTTGCGTAATGTTTGGGGATGAAGCCCGGTAAGCATGGCAGCCACCTGCATAACATATACTCCAGATCTATGTTTCATTCTTTTTACATCCTTTTCAATGGCAATATTTTTCGTTTTTATTATAACTGTTGATATCTCTCGTGTCAATGCTTTTATTATGTCTATAGTATAACTATTGACAAGTTTTGTTAATTCTTTTAAAATATGACGTGTAAGATTAGTTAATTATCTCAATAGCATTAAAAGTTTTTGTTATTGAGATATGGACAGCGCCTTTTCACCGACAAAGATGTAGAAACGCTTAAAAGAAATTGCTGTTTTAAGAAGGAGGGGCATGAACCTTGTCGGTATAATCGGCAATATTAAAAAATAAAAAAGGAGGTTTAAAAGAAAATGGCAATGCAAAGAACAAATCCGTTTACAGACCTGGTTTCATTAAGAGACGCTATGGACAGGCTGTTTGAGCAGAGTTTTGTCAGGCCTGAGCGTGGCGCTTCAGTACAGGAAAGAGGTGCACGCACCATGGCGGTTAACCTGTGTGAAAAGGATGACAAATATTATGTTCAGGCCTTTTTACCAGGGGTCAAGGCTGATCAGGTTGAAATCAGCATAGACCAGAATACTCTTAACCTGAAAGCCCGTATTCCCAGTGAACTGGAGAAGGAAGAGGCCAAAAAGTACCGCTGGTACATAACCGAACTGGGTTATGGGGATGTAAGCCGTTCCATTACTTTCCCCGCACCCATTGATGCAGGAAAAATAGAAGCCAGCCAGGAAAATGGTGTACTTACGGTTGAAATCCCCAAAGCAGAGGGGGCAAAACCCAGGCAAATTAAAGTTACGACTAAATAACCGGTAACTGCCGGGAAACAAAAACCGATAAAAGGAGGTGGATTAATATGGCAGATCTAATGCGATGGGAACCTTTCCGTGAAATGACAACTCTGCGCCAGGCAATGGACAGATTATTTGAAGATTCCTTTGTTGGCCCAACCGGTTTTTCAACCGCCGCAATACCTGAAGTTGCTACAGATATGTATGAAACAGATTCAGATGTGGTGATCAAGGCAGAGTTGCCGGGAGTTAAACCGGAGGAAGTGGATGTATCGGTCACCAATAATGTATTGACCATCAAGGGCGAACACAAAGAAGAAAGAGAGGACAAAGAAACCAATTACTGGCGCAAAGAGTTGCGTTATGGAAACTTCAGCCGCTCCTTAAGGCTGCCTACCTCGGTAGATTCAGATAAAGCCGATGCTGTTTTTAAAAATGGTGTATTAACCCTGACCATACCCAAAACCGAGGAGGTTAAACCCAAGCAAATCAAGGTAAAGGAGAGCAAGCTTATTGAAGGTGAAAAGAAATAGCTTCGGGAAAATGCTTGTTTCCCGGCAGTAAATGGGTAATACCTCGCCATGATTACCAGTGGCTTCTCAGCCACTGGTAATATTTTTTTCACCGCCGGCACCTCCTGCAACAGATAACAGGCAATAAATATCATGTTAACTTGCCAGCCCAAAGGCCTACCTGTTAAAGTTTAGTATTCTTTTCTTTTTGAGAGAGTGTAATGAATTATTATCGCGGTTTGAATTTACGCAATATTAACCCCATTATTGTAATACTTGGGATTAACCTCCTGGTCTTTATCGCCGTAAGAATCTCAAGTGATCTTCTTTACCACCTCGCCCTGTGGAGCGGCCCGGCTTTTATTGAGCGGCCCTGGGGGTTAATAACCAGTATCTTTACTCATTACGATTTGTTTCATCTTCTGGCAAACATGATTACCCTGTATTTCTTTGGTAATTTTTTATTAAGAATGGTCGGTACCGGGAAATTTACCTTGCTCTATCTGGCCGGCGGATTAATGGGCAGTATATTTTTCGTAGCTTTATCACCGATTTTCAGAGATGCTATCACCCCGGCTATTGGCGCTTCTGGAGCAGTTTTTGCCCTGGGCGGAGCACTAACCATACTTGCACCTAAAATAAAAGTGTACATATTTCCCATACCGGCACCTTTGCCGCTATGGGTAGCCGTGCTGGGCGGGTTTGTTATCCTGTCTTTTATGCCGATGATTGCCTGGGATGCCCACCTGGGCGGGCTGGCAGCCGGTTTAGCGGGTGGTTTATTATTCAAGCGCCAGCAACGTTATTTTTTCTAGAAAATACTGCATGCTAACTAACCGGGTAAACATTAAAGAAGGCTTTCAAAATGGCTTTGCACTGCATTATGCATCAGCATAATCACCGGTTGGCAAAGACTCAAAGCAGGCGATATCCGTTAGTTCTATGAAAGCTGGCTGTCACCACTTGATAATGCCTGTTTTCTGCCTTTAGGCCAGTAGCAGATTAACCCTCCAACGAGGAAAAGGCCGCCGCCGATCCATATCCAGCTTACCATCGGATTAACTTCAGCCATCAAACCTGCATGGTGGCTGTCCTGGTCCCAGCCGGTTAAGTTTATACTAATATCCTCAATTATGGAATGGTGAATCGCTTGCCTGCTTACTACTTCTTCATAACTACGGTGGTAAATTATCGAAGGCTGCATCTCGCCTAAATGCCTGCCCCTTTTATAAACATCCAGCGCTGCAGATATTTCAATTCTACTGCCATCATCACTACTCAGTAATGTTTGATAAGTTATATCGTAGTTTTTAATGGTTGCTGTTTCACCCGGAGCCAAAACCACATTTTCTTCAACACTGTACACAGCAGAAATAACAGCAGAAACAAACATTATTGAAATGGCAATATGCACCAGATAGCCGCCGTATCTTTCGCGGTTAGACCTTACCAGATTAACCAAAGCAACCGGGTAATTTTCTGAAAGAGCTCGCTTGCGGGAACGAACATCACCGGTCAAAACAATTATGTTTGCAATAATTACCAACACCGCCACAAAAGTCAGAACAAGTGCAAACCATTCCCTATAACCGGCTATAGCCGTTGCTATTACTACCACCAGAGCCACCAAACTGGACGACACAAGAGTAAAACGCAGCTTGCGGGCTTCCGGACGCCTCCATCCAATTGTTACACACAATCCAATAAGCAGAAAAATAAATACCAGTAACGGCACCACTGCCCGGTCATAAAAGCTTTGGTTGTGAACAAATTGCTCAAACATAATCGTAGCCAGAGTAGCCAATAATATTACCAATGCCAAACCAACAAAAAGCAGGTTCAAGAGCAGAAAAGTAGCTTCACG
>PWTP01000146.1 GCA_003563865.1 Dehalococcoidia bacterium | reverse complement strand
GCCATATTATCTTATCCCGTGCAACTACCACGGGAATACGGTCACGCCACAGCCGTGGCACCCTGGCATCTATCAGATAGTCTTTAACTTTCTTTTCACCACCCAGCCCAACCGGCATAAAACGGTCGCCGGGCTTACGCGGGCGGACAGACAGGGACACTCCGGTTTTTTCATAGTCAAAATAAGCCGTCCAGAGTCCGGCATCAGCCGGCATCCGGCTGCCTTCAATAACACCGGTCTTCACCTTCCACCCACCGGTTGTGGCCTCTCCGGGCACCGCCACTTCAGCTTCGGGGCCCAGCCGGGGATAGGGGCATAAAGATTCCGGGGTTCTGCCCAGCAGATAACGTGAATACTCTATGGAAAAAATTATTCCCTGCGGCAAAACCAGTTGTTTGCCGGCCGGCTTTTCCAGGTGGTCGATAATATCTTCAATATGGCCGGCTTCAAAATCTTTCAAACTGCCTGCAAGTTCATATAAAATACGGCGCAGTATGCTGCGCTTGAGCGCAGGATGAAGGCCGGCAAAGGCGGCCTTGTCTAGTTTGTAAACACCTTTTTCAGACGAAACTACCCGATCCCAGTGCTCATCACGGGAAAGGCGCAGGTAGTCAAGCTCCTGGCCGGCTATAGCTGCCAGGCGGAGTAATGCCCGGTCTACCTTTGGATTATAGCTTTTAATCAGGGGCAGTAGTTCCAGCCGGATGCGGTTCCTCAGGGGTGAAAGGCTTAAATTGGTGCTGTCGTGCCTGGTTTTTAAGCCATGAACAGTACAATAATGCTGGATTTCATCACGGCTGATTTCTAAAAGCGGCCTGACTATCTTGATTTGACGGTTATTGCAAAACCGGGTTGTCGCCGGAGCCAGGCCTTTAATGCCCAAAGTGCCGCTACCACGAATAAGGTGCATAAGAATTGTTTCGACATTGTCATTACGGGTATGGCCGGTAGCAATCACGTCAGCCTGTGCCTCATATGCAACATCACTGAAAAAGGCATAACGGACTTCTCTGGCAGCCTCTTCAAGGCTCTGGCGGTGTGCCTTACGGTAACCTTCAACATCCCGCCCGCCGATTGAAAAGGGCAGGTTTAACTCTTGAGCCAGCCCGGCTACATGCAGCGCATCGCCGGCTGATTCTTCACCTCTCAGATTATGGTCCAGATGGGCAACCACCAGCGAAATATCAAGCGCAGCCCTTAAGTTGTAAAGCATGTGCATAAGCGCCACTGAATCCGGCCCGCCGGACACGGCCACCACCACCCGGCTTCCCGGCCGGATGAGATCATGCTTTAATATGAAACCTGATACCCGGTTTTCTATCAATGGTACGTTACCAGCCATAGCAAGGCCTATTATACGCTATATTATTGACGTGGAGCGAGGGGGCATTCTGCCGGTTTTGAAAAAATTCCTTGACGCCTGGGAGAAGCTAGCTATACAATAGCCCGGAGGTTTTTTCAATGGAGCGACTTTGGGCACCATGGCGGGTTGAATATATACAGCTGGACAAAAACGGAGGGGATGAGGGGTGTATATTGTGTGAAAAGCCGGCCGAGGCAAACGACACGGCAAACCTGATACTCTTACGCGCCCGGCATAATTTCGTCATCATGAATCGTTACCCCTATTCGCCCGGGCATCTGATGGTTGCACCATATCGGCATACATCATTGCTGGAATCACTCAAAGAAGATGTTTTACTAGAACACTTCAAGCTGGTTCAAGAGTGTATCACCATTATACGCAAGCTATGGAATCCGGCCGGCTTTAATATGGGCATGAATATGGGGCGAGTGGCCGGAGCGGGTATCGACAAGCATATTCACACCCATGTAGTGCCCCGCTGGGCCGGTGATACCAACTTTATGCCGGTAATTGCTTCAACCAGGGTGATCAGTTCTGCCCTGGATGAAAACTACGCAGAACTGGTTCCCGAGTTTCAAAGGAAGGCCCAAAGCTATGGATGCTGAACTGGAACTTTTGCTGAACTCCTCCCGTTTCTCATACCACTAATTATCATCACCAAGATTTGCAGAAACTGCAGTAAGTGAGTTGAATATACCGAATCATTGTTTTGAGTTGAGAGCCTGGTATTCGCTTTTTAAAATCCCGTAGACTTTGATGTCTTCAAATTTACCCCACTTCCATGCATCACTGCGCAGGCAGCCTTCATATTTCATGCCCAGTTTTTGCATAACCCGGCCTGAGGCAGGATTTTTACCCAGATGCCTGGAATATATACGGTTAAGCCCGGCAAGCGTAAAACCGTATTCAAGAACTGCCGTGCCGGCTTCCGTTGCATAGTTATTAGACCAGTATGGCCTGCCAACCCAGTAACCCAGTTCAGCTTTTTGGTGCACGAGGTCAATACTCAGGCCGATTGCACCAATAAGAAAGCCTTCTTTTTTACATGTTATGGCCCATACTACCCCTTCTCCACGCTCAAAACGTTCTTTGTGAGTTAAAATCCACGCTTCGGCCATTCCGTTTTCATATGGATGGGGAATCAACAGGGTGTTTTGTGCAATTTCTTTATCGCCGGCCAGCCTTTGAACATCTAGGGCATCTGAAAGACCGAAGGGCCTTAATATAAGCTGTCCGGTGCTTAGAACGGGAATATTGGCCATAAAAAATTCACTCTTTTTAAGATTTTTACAAATTATCTTACCATTTTGCCCCGGTTTGCTGGACGGGAATCAATATAGTTTACAATTTTTGGCAATAATATAACATTAAACTATGGTAGAATAGGCAGATGACATTTGTAAAAAGGGGGAGGATATGCCAGACTTCTCAAATGCATTTTCAGGCATGGCTCCGGAGCGCAAACTCACTGATAGCGAGCTGATTCGGTCAATTCGTTTTATGATAGCAGCCGAATATGAGGCCATTCAGTTATACATGCAACTGGCTGAATCCACTGATAACAAGCTGGCTGCAGAGGTTTTAAAAGAAATTGCCGATGAAGAAAGAGTGCATGCCGGCGAGTTTTTGCAGCTGCTAAAGACTCTTGCTCCGGACGAGGAAAAATTTTACCTCGAAGGTGAAGAAGAGGTCAAAGAGCTGGAAGAAAAATTTAGGCGATAAAAGGTGTTCAAAGGGCTTAAATTCAGCCCCGAAATGTGTTAAATTAAATATTGTAGCTCTTGAAAAAAGGGGGTAAATACTTAATGGTAATCGAACTTTTCAGGGATATAGTTATAATTATATCCGGGGTCGTTATTGCGGTTTCGCTCGTTATAATAGTATCGGTGGTTCTCTCGATCAATAAACGCTTCAAAGAGCTTGCCGCCAATGCTACCGATGTGATGGATAAGCTTCAAAATGCATCTGAGGATTTACAGCTCATCACCAGCTATGCCCGTCAGGAAATTGCGGTGCCGCTGGCTCAGCTGGCAGGCTTTGTTCAAGGATTGGGGCAAAGTGTCCAGTCTTTTGCTCAGATGTTTAGAAAATTTTAATTGGCATGAGGAGGGTAAAATGTGTGACAACAAGGAAACTGTAACCGGAATAGGTCTCGGGATTGCCATTGGTGCGGTCATCGGCCTGGCTATCGGCATGCTCTATGCACCCCGCCCCGGTGAAGAGACCAGAGAAATCCTGAGAGAAAAAGCGGAGGATTATAAACATAAGGCTGCCGAAGCTATTTCCCAGGGCCGTATAAAAGCAGCCGAAGCAATGCACAAGGGCGAAGAGAAACTCGCCGGCAAAAAGCAGGCTTCTGCTTAAATAAGCATGGCTCAAGCTTAGCCTCCTGAAAAATCAGGAGGCTAAGTAATTATTTCAAACCTGCTTTCTTTTTCTTAGGCAGCCAATTAATGACTGAATTACTTAAAAAATACTGGCGGTTCATTCTTTCGGCAGCCGCCATACTTGCACTGTTGGCTATTGCCTGGACCTGGTGGGGTGCTTTTGTACCTTTCATTATAGGACTGGTTCTGGCCTACCTGATGCTACCCGGCGTCAACTGGATGGAAAAAAACCTGCCGCCCAAAAACAAGTGGCCCAAAGCCAAGCGTATAATATCAATTTTCATAGTTTTTCTGCTTGCACTAGTATTACTCAGCCTGTTTTTATCTTTCATAATCATAACCGTTATACAAACCTTTATAGACCTGTTTTCAAGAGCCCCGGAATTCATTGAAAACCTGATGAACTGGGTGCAGGAATGGGCTGAAGGCTTCCAGGCCCAACTGCCGCCGGGTTTGCAAGCACAGGTTGAACAACTTATTACTAATCTGGGCCTTCAGATGGAAGGCATTCTCCAAAACATTGTAACTCAGGGCTTTTCGTTTATTACGGGTACTTTTGGGGCTCTTATGGGGCTGATAGCCCTGCCACTGTTCCTGTTTTACCTGCTAAAAGACTATAAAAAGATCAAGAGGGGGCTCTACTCAACCCTTCCTTCGTGGGCAATCGAACATGCCGGCAATGTTGGTACAATTATTGAAAAGATTTTTGGTCACCATATCCGTGCTTCACTCATTCTAGGCGGCCTGGTGGCCGTTTTATCTTTCGCCGGCCTTACTATTTTGGGAGTGCCATATGCTGCTGCTTTAGCCTTTTTTGCCGGGTTTGTTGAGTTTATTCCGGTTATCGGGCCCTGGTTTGGAGCCTTAGCAGCAATACTGGTAACGCTCGGTTTTGTTCCCAATAGCCTGGTTTTCGTTGTAATCCTATTTTTGGGAATACAACTGCTTAAAACCAGGGTTATAGGCCCCCGTGTAAAGTGCAAATTCACCCAGATGCATCCGGTTGCCATACTGCTGCTATTGGTATTAGGGGCTTATTTTGCCGGCATATGGGGATTGATTCTTGCAGTCCCATTTGCTGCAACCATTGGCCAGATTATTGAATACTGGAAAAGCCGGAAGGTTGTGCCTGAAGAAAACCCCGAAACCGTTGATGGAAGCAACCTTGCTACCACTGAAAACTCTGGTTAGATATCCAGGTTTTTGACACTCTTGGCATGCGCCTGGATAAAAGCTTTCCGGGGCGGAACATCTCCACCCATCAATACACTGAACACTCCGTCTGCTCTGGCAGCGTCTTCAATGGTAACCCTTAGCAACGTACGGGTAGCCGGATTCATGGTTGTCTCCCAAAGCTGTTCAGCGCTCATTTCACCCAGGCCCTTATAGCGTTGCAGTTCAGATTTTGACGCTTTGCTTTTAAGCCCGGCCAGCATCTCATTTTTTTCCTGCTCATTAAAAACCCAGTGTTCCTGTTTGCCGGATTTGATCTTATACAGAGGTGGCTGGGCTATAAACAGGTATCCATGCTGGATAAGGTCTACCATATGGCGGAAGAAAAAAGTTAGCAACAGAGTGCGGATGTGTGAACCGTCAACATCGGCATCAGTCATAAGCACTACCTTGTGGTATCTTAAGCGTGCCGGTTCAAAATCATCATCAATGCCGGCACCCATGGCAGTAATCAACGTCCGGATTTCTTCATGAGCCAGCATTTTATCGGCGGTTGCCTTTTCGACATTCAAGATTTTACCCCGTAATGGTAAAATTGCCTGAAACCTGCGATTGCGCCCCTGCTTGGCTGAGCCACCGGCAGAGTCTCCCTCTACCAGAAAAATCTCGCTTAAAGCCGGGTCTTTTTCAGAACAGTCTGCCAGCTTGCCGGGCAGTGTGCCTGTATCCAGGCTGCTTTTGCGTATAATCAGATCCCGCGCTTTCCGGGCTGCTTCGCGGGCCCTTGATGAAGTAATACATTTTTCCAGTATTCTTTTTGCTTCCTCCGGATGTTCTTCAAGATACAAGGCCAGACCTTCGGCTACTGCACTTTCGACCTGGCTTTTAATTTCAATATTGCCCAGTTTACCTTTTGTCTGGCCTTCAAATTGAGGTTCTGATAGCTTGACACTGACTACAGCCGTCAACCCTTCTCTGACATCCTCACCAACCAGATTGGGCTCATCATCTTTAAGCATTTTATTGCGATGCGCCCAGTCGTTCAAAACACGGGTAAGGGCTGAGCGGAAGCCGGTTATATGAGTTCCTCCGTCTATGGTATTGACGCAATTGGCAAACCCCAGAGTATTGTCAGAAAAACCTTCGTTATATTGCAGTGCTACTTCAATGATGGTGCTGTTGACTGCTTTGGATATAACAATGGGGTGACGATGGCGAACATTACGATTGCGGTTGAGGCTGCGTACAAAGCCTGAAATACCCCCTTCGAAGTAATATGTAAGCTCCCGATCTGTCTTTTCATCTACCAGGCGCATTTCCAGGCCTTTATTCAGATAGACCGTCTCACGGAAACGTTCGGCGATTATATCGAAATCGTATTCAAGGGTGGTAAATATTTCCTTATCTGCCAAAAATGAAATGGCAGTGCCGATACCCTGTGCTTTACCAATAACTTCCACTTCAGTTACCGGGATGCCCCGTTCATACCGCTGACGGTATTTTTTACCGTCACGACTGACTACTACTTCCAGCCATTCTGAAAGTGCATTTACTACCGACGAACCAACTCCGTGCAAGCCGCCTGATACCTGGTAAGTCTTGCCTCCAAATTTAGCCCCGGCGTGCAGCACCGTAAGCACTGTTTCAAGTGCGGTTTTCTTGGTAGCAGGATGCATATCAACCGGGATTCCCCGGCCGTTGTCAACTACGGTTACTGAATTATCGGCATGCAGTGTAACCTCGATATGGTCACAGAAACCACCCATGGCTTCATCCACGCTGTTATAAGCAATCTCATAAACAAGGTGGTGCAGCCCGCGCTGGTCGGTACTGCCAATATACATTCCAGGCCTCCGGCGAACCGCTTCACGCCCGCCTAAAACCTGAATGTCTGCTGCTGAATAATTGTTAATGATTTTAGAAGATGCCGGTCTTTCCATCGTTTCTTTGTATTTCTCCTGTTAAAGACTTTGAGCTAGCTTAAATTGCTGGAATAAAACATAGTTCCTGCTTTGCCGGCCTTTGCAGCCACAAGCCTGTATAACCGGCACCATAGCAGGATGCAAAAAGGCTATCCATCTAGGCTAATTATACCATAACTCGGGCATTGATATCGGTTTTTTTACTCTCAAGGCATATCCATCGATTCGAGCTGCCGACACAGGCTCTTTCGATCAATTAAAGCCTGTGTCCCCCTCTCCAAATCACGCACTGCCACCTTG
>PWTP01000005.1 GCA_003563865.1 Dehalococcoidia bacterium | reverse complement strand
TCATAGTTCGGCATCATAAAAACAGTCCTCTTTGTAAATGAATATATTCTCGTACCCGCCTGATATTCTCTTCAGCGGGCATATTGCTATCAATTATAACACGGTAAAGGGCTTCAGTTTCGTCAAGCGGTTCATATTTTCTCTTCATTTTGTAATAGATATCAGGCCGGCCATCAGAAGCATTTTTCAGCTGGGTAGACCTCTTCACCAGCCGGCTGTGAGCTTCTTCATCATCAATTTGATACTCAAGCAGCCCAAAGGTGGCATTAGATCTACTGGCGATGTCTCTGGCAACTCGGCGACTTTTAGCCCGGATGAAAGTGGCATCCAGTATTACGCTGACGCCCCGACCTAGCCACTCCCCAGCCTGTTCAAACATCGACTGATAGGTTTTTTGCGAAAAATCCGGTGAATATATTCCAGAGTTATATTCATCCGGTTGAGGTTCGGTTGGCGGTATACCTGCCAGGGTTTTACGCACAACATCTGAAGAGATGACCACCATTCCCATTCGAGAAGCAAGCTTTTTGGCCAAAGTGGTTTTACCACTGCCAACCAACCCCACATTCACAAGCAAAACCGGTTTATCCAGCACGTAAGACTCGGCCAGCTGAAAATAAATACGGGCGTTGGTTTTGGCCTGTTCTTTTTCTGCCCGACTAACATAAGGGTCGTCCAGTTTAAAACAGTTAACCTTGGCTCTTACCATAGCCCGATAGCATTTATAGAACTTGATAAGGGCATTAATTTCAACATCACCGGTAGTTTTAACGTAACGCTCAACAAAACCGGTAGAAAGGTCGGCTCGGCCATAGTAATCAAGATCCATAGCCAGAAAAGCAACTTCAGAAGCAGTATCACTATAACGAAAGCGGTCGTTGAACTCAATACAGTCGAATATACAGATACCATTCACAAAACAAACGTGGGATGAGTGCAAGTCTCCATGACAATCCCGTATATGTCCCCCTTTGGCTCTTTTATTGAAAAGAGGGGCATTGTTTTCTATAAAGCTTTCAGTGAAATACTTTATGCGGTTAAGGGTATCGGGTTCAACTACGCAGCCGGCATATTTCAGGCTTTGTTCAAAGTTTTCAGTGGTGTTATACCTGATGGCATCCAGACTGCCAAAAGCAGCAATAGAATCACTAGTTACAGCTTCTTGATGAAATGCAGCCACTGTATCGGCTACCTGTTCCAACATATCTCTGTTAGCGCTTTCATTCATCAACAGATAGTCAAGCATCTGAGTTTCCGGGAGCCTGCGCATTTTCACAGCATAGTCAACGACTTCTCCTCTACCGTTAACACCATATCTGTTTATTTCCCGGGTCACAGCCACAACCCCAAAATAAGTATCCGGACATAACCTCCGGTTTAGCTCGACTTCTTTCTGGCAATAATAGAGGCGTTTTTTTAGAGTGGTATAATCAACATACCCCAGATCAACCGGTTTTTTTAACTTGAATGCATGTTCAGTTGTAAGTATTACCCAGCTCATCTGAGTTTGAATCAGTTTTACCAAACCTGCATCGCCGGGCAAAATTCCCTGGCTGGCAAGCCCTTTAACTACCGGTGGTAAATTATTAACGCTTTCTTCCAATACTAGTCCTTCCCATTAACAATCGAGGAGAAACGTTTAAAACTCCGGACATATGTTTTTTCTATATCTTCCGGAAATACACATGCAGGTAATTCTTCGTTTTTCAGATGATGAGTCAAACACTCACAGCATTTACCTTTCCTGGAGCAGGGTTCATAAGTGCAATTACAATTTGTTTTATTTTCATCGATATTACAATACATAAAAATCTCCTTATAAATAGAGCTTTCTCATAAGATCAGAAAGCTCTACCAGTAATACCAAAGCCTGTTCAGCTCCGTCTTCACTCAATCCAGCCAGAGAGCAACTGGGGGTAATAAGGCTGCCTGCTACCAGGTATTTAAATGATACGAGCCCGGACCGGGACAGCTGTGCCATTGTTTCTTCCAGTCTGTCTTTCAGGCTGTTGGTCGTCTCAGAAATTATGTCAGTCTCATTATTGGGTACGATACCCCATGCAATTGCACCGCCCTCTTTAACAAACTTTGACATCTCCTTAGAATAAATAGTGGCCGTTTTTCCATATTTATAGGCATCCAGGCTTAGAACATCAATGCCGGTTTCAAGCACCAGCGACCAGTCTGTATTACCGCAGCAGTGTATACCTTTAAGCCCCTGCAGCTTACCGAGTGTCTCTTTAATTAATTCAATTATTTTCTCACGAGAAAGATTCAAAAACACCGATCCATAACCTGACATAGCCGGCTCATCCAAAAACATCAACGTGTTTTTGCTCAATCGGTTAAGCTCTGTTTCCTGCCAGCGTGCACTCAAGGCAAGCATGCGGGCAGCAGCATCACTGACCACCTCATCATACAGTATTGATTTGCCACTCTCATCATTAACCGTAAGACACCAGCTAACCGGGCCGGTAATCTGCCCTTTGACCGCTGGCAGGTTCAAGCCCCTTTTATTTAAAAAATAATGGAGGCCAGCAGCATATTCTTGGGTTACCCTATATTGGCCGTAATCATCCGCTAAATATGCTTCATACAGCCTCTCAAGGGCATCCTCATATTCAGCTGAGCAATTAACTTTCAGGCTCCCGTCTACAACTTCAAGCCCTGGAAAGCCCCGGCTGAATTGCACGCTCATTGCTTCAAGTGGAGACTTTTTAGGTAACTGAGGCCAGGCCGGGATATCTTTAAGATGTTTGAGGATTAAATCACATGCTTTTCCGGGAAGTGTATGAGGCATACTTCCTATAATTGTAGGTTTGCAATTAAATTCGAAGGCAATCATTCTCAAGCTGTTTCCCGGTTGTTTCTTGTTATCTGCCCGGTTGTTTTAAATATATCAAACCGGCATTAGGAATTTGAATGTAAGTCGTAACTGTTCATTCTTCATTAATACCAGAAGTTACTATAGCATGTGGTAGCCTAAGCGTAACAAATTCACACCATTACAGCAAGTCAAGACGAAAGTGAAACCGATTACCGCTCCCTGATTCTGTGCAGCATTTGCAGCCAGTCAATACTTTTGGACACAATCAAATTACACCAGATTTTAAAAACCTGCATTTATTAAGTTATACTAAACACATCGAGGTAGATTGTGGTTTTAAGAAAAACAAGCAGTTTAAGAATTCTGGTTGAAAAGGCTGAAAAGTATATACCAGCTGAAAAACTGGAAATTGTAAAAAGGTCTTATGAGTTTGCCTGTAATGCCCACGAAGGGCAGATGAGGCTTACCGGCGAACCTTATGTTGCACATCCCCTGCAGGTTGCGGTGATACTGGCAGATTTACAGCTTGACAGCAGCGCCCTGGCAGCAAGCCTGCTCCACGATACAATTGAAGATTGTAATATCAGCCTTGAAAAGATCCGAAAGGAATTCGGATCTGAGATAGCAAACCTGGTTGATGGCACCACCAAACTTGAGAAGCTGTCGCTTGCATCTCCTTCATCCGGCTTTAAAGCAGGAGCTCAGGCTGAACACCAGGCGGAAAATTTACGCAAAATGCTGGTAGCCATGGCCGAAGACTTGCGGGTTGTATTTATAAAACTTGCCGACCGGCTGCATAACATGCGTACTCTGTATGCCTTGCCTGAAGAAAAGGCAAAAAGAATAGCACGTGAAACCCTTGAAATATACGCTCCTCTGGCTCACAGACTGGGAATCTGGGAGCTCAAATGGGAGCTCGAAGATTTGTCTTTTCGTTATCTTGAGCCGACAAAATACAAACAGATAGGCAAAATGGTAAGCCTGCGCCGTAATCACCGTGAAGTGCTGA
Organism: Dehalococcoidia bacterium; assembly: GCA_003563865.1. GTDB lineage: Bacteria > Chloroflexota > Dehalococcoidia > Dehalococcoidales > CSSed11-197 > CSSed11-197. The sequence goes on along the minus strand of PWTP01000005.1, from coordinate 3,353 downwards.
TAAACAAACTTATTAATGTATTACAAACCGAGTTTGAACGTGCCGGGCTTAAAGCTGAAATAAGCGGTAGGCCCAAACATCTTTATTCGATCTACCTGAAAATGAGCAAATATGAATCTCAAGGGAAGCATTTTGATGATATACAGGACTTATTGGCCTTAAGAGTCCTGGTTAATACGGTTCCTGATTGTTATAACGCTATTGGTGTAGTTCACAGCCTATGGCATCCAATGCCGGGTTATTTTGACGATTATATTGCCAACCCTAAAGCCAACGGTTACCAGTCTCTGCATACTGCCGTAATGGCGATGATGAGTATTCCATTAGAAGTCCAGGTACGCACTTACGAAATGCACCATATAGCTGAGTACGGTGTAGCATCGCACTGGCAATACAAAGAAGGCGAAAATACAGACGGATTGTTTGAACAGAAGCTCGGCTGGTTGCGGCAACTGGTAGACTGGCACCGCGAGCTTACCGGGGCTGAGGAATTTTTGGAATCGGTAAAAACAGATATTTTCAATGACCAGGTATTTGTATTTACACCCAAAGGAGAGATTAAAGACCTTCCTAAAGGAGCAACACCAATTGATTTTGCCTACCGTATTCATACCGATTTAGGCCATCGCTGTATCGGAGCAAAAATCAACGGCAGATTAATGCCACTTAATTATCAGCTGAAAAACGGTGATGTAATTGAAATTATAGCAGCCAAAAAAGAAAAAGCCCCCAGCCGGGATTGGCTTAATCCTAATCTTGGATATGTCAAAACCTCTCACTCCCGTGAAAAGCTACGCCAGTTCTTTAAACGGCAGGAGAGGTCCGAAAATATCGAGCTCGGACGCAATCTGCTGGAAAAGGAAATGCGCCGGTTGGGTCTGAAACTGGGTAACCGTGATGAGATTGCCCGCCTTTTCAAATATGACAATGTTGATGACTTTTTGGCCGGTATAGGGTACGGGGGCGTCAGCCTGCACCAGATTGCCATGAAGCTCGCCAGCCAGCAGGAGGCTCCCAAGCAGGAACCCGTTGAGCATACCCCGGCCAAAAAGCCCACATCAGCCGTACGTGTGCTTGGAGCCGGCAATATGCTGACAAACCTGGCTCTTTGCTGCAACCCGGTCCCCGGTGATGCAATAATTGGTTATATAACCCGCAACAAAGGGGTTACAGTCCACCGCTGCGACTGCCACAATATCATACGTCCAGATCTTGAGCGAGAGAGGTTGATAGAAGTTGACTGGGGGCAGTCGGACACCCTTTACCCTGTACGCATGAGGCTGGTTGCCTGGGACAGAGTCGGGCTGGTGAGAGATTTTTCTACCGTAGTTGCGGAAGAAAAAATCAATATTACCACCATGACAGTCAAAGAAAATGAAGAAGGCAAATCACTGATTGATTTTACTTTGTCCACCGGCAGTTTGTATCAGCTCAGCCGGCTTATGAACAAACTGGAAGGCATTAAAGGAGTAGTGAGTATTGCCCGCCTTGGCGACGAATCCGTAACATCTTCATCCTGACTTGGACATTGATTACCGGATTGATCCAAGCCAGGACTGGCCGGCGGCAGAACCTGATATTAATATTATCCGAACACCAGCAGAGTAACAATAAACGCTCCATTGGCATTTTCTGTGCCAGTTTGACGCAGTTTTGTAGCTGCTTTACCCGTTAATAATTTTCCAAGGCCGTTCAAGCAGCGCGGCATCTCTGGTTGCCAGGCACCGGGATTTGGCCTTCGAGTTTTGTGTATGGCAAGGCAATGTCTCAAATGACAGCTTGTCCATTTCCAGCTGAACAGGCAGAGCATATTCGCCGGTAAAACACGCCAGGCAGAAAAGGTCTTTAGGCAAACCAACCGCTCTTATCAGGCCATCAATAGAAAGGTAACCAAGCGAATCAGCCCCAATAAACCGGCGGATCTCTTCTATTGATTTACGGGAAGCCAGCAGTTCCCAACGGGTAGCCATATCCACTCCAAAGAAACAGGGGTGGCATATAGGTGGTGCACAAACGCGCATGTGGACTTCTTTAGCCCCGGCTTTTTTCAACAGCTTGATTACCTGCGGAGTAGTTGTTCCCCGGACAATACTGTCATCAACCAAAACCACCCGTTGACCTTCAAGCACAGCCTGAAGCGGATTGAATTTGAGCTTTACACCCAGATCTCTTAAGCGCTGATCGGGCTCGATGAAGGTGCGCCCCATATAACGGTTTTTTATCAATCCGGTAGCAGGAGGAATGCCGGACTGAAGCGAGTAACCGACTCCGGCAGGGGTAGCCGAATCAGGCACCCCAATAACCACATCTGCATCAACCGGATATTCTTCTGCCAGTTGCTCTCCCATAGCTTCACGGGCATGGTACACCAGCCGGTTATTGATAATGCTATCGGGCCTTGCAAAATAAATATACTCGAAAATACAAAAGGCTTTCCTCTGTGCCGGTTCCTTTATCCGGTTTATACCATCCTCATTAATATCAAGGATTTCACCCGGCTCGATCTCCCTGATAAAGTCGGCTCCAATATGATCCAGCGCACAACTCTCAGAGGCAACCACATACCCGTTTCCGGGAATCTGGCCAAGGCAAAGCGGCCTTACTCCGTGAGGGTCCCGCATGGCATAAAGATTATTCTTAGCCAAAATAGTCAAAGAATAAGCACCCTCCAGCCGGTGCATGGCATAGCGTATTTTTTCAAGCCATTCTTTATGAGGAGCCGAAAAAACAAGATGGCCAATTATTTCAGAATCAGTGGTAGTAGAAAAAGTATAGCCCTGGCTTTCAAGCTGAAGGCGCAGGGCTTCGGAGTTGGCAATATTACCATTATGAGCAATGGCAATCTCATCCACGCCATTGCCGACTATAATTGGTTGGGCATTGTGACGCCGGCTGGAACCGGTAGTAGAATAACGATTATGCCCAATGGCAATATGACCTTTTAGACGCTTGAGGGTTTTTTCGTCAAAAATATGAGAAACGAGCCCCATGCGGGCAAATACCTGCAAACCGTTTCCATCACTGGTAGCGATACCTGCACTTTCTTGCCCACGATGCTGGAGGGCAAATAATGCAAAAAAAGTAATGCGGGCTATATCTTCGTTGTGCGCAAAAATACCGAAAACCCCACATGCTTCCCGTAAACAAGGATCCGTTATCTGAGGATAACTGTCAATCACTGAGAGATTATAACTTATCATATTTAAAGGGTCAATAAAACGTAAAAGGCTGCAAACAGGCCAAAGCCCAATATAAGTCATAGCCCGGGCGCCTTCTCTGCTAAAAACCTTTGGCTATTTTGACACTGCCGGGGCAAATAACAGCAACAAACTCGGCAATACCAAAATCGACAT
>PWTP01000155.1 GCA_003563865.1 Dehalococcoidia bacterium | reverse complement strand
ATGCTCAACGGCCCCGTCATGCTGGGCAACGAGCTATAATCCTGAATCAAATAGCTGAATCCCTTCTTCGGACTAGTGCAGAGTGAATATTTGTTATTTTATTTCTAAGAGTGAACATTCACTCGGAAATGTTTTAAAAACATGCCGGGAAGTGTATTGACAGTTACATCAACAGGCATGTAGTCTATGTACAAATAATAAGGGTGTGATTAATTCAGTTTTATTAAATGGTGACCCTTAAACGCCCTGATATATGCCGGCCCTGCAAGGCCGGCAGGGGCATTGTAACCAAATTCGAGTTACCCGTTTTTCGTCTCAATTCGATGAATCTGTTAAAATTGCCCTTTAAAAAATACAGGGACCAGGAATAGCTTTGGATATAGGTACAATAGTTGTAATTATTCTAAGGCTGGTTGTGCCGGTCTCCATACTGCGTTATCCCCTGGGTGGGTTCGCAGCTGCTTTTCTGCTGGATGTTTTCGATGGCCCTCTGGCCGCTATTATCAGTCCGGATAACATTGCCTTTGGCCATGGTTTTTACCCCGGGGAAGACGCCTTAACCTATAACATACTGGACAAATGGCTGGACCTCTATTTCCTCTTCTTTGCCTTTTTGGTTTCACTGCGCTGGCAAAATGTTCTGGCTAAAAGAACTACCTTCGTCCTCTTCTGGCTTCGAGCCGTTGGAGTGGTCCTGTTCTCTCTAACCGGCTACCGCTATATTCTTTTCTTCTTCCCCAACCTGGTAGAACTGTTCTATCCATACTACTTGATTACCAGGCGATGGCTTCCTCGCTTTTGCCCCGATTCCCTCAAGAAACTGCTGATAATCCTGGTTATTTTGCTGATACCAAAGCTTATAAACGAATATATAGTCCACGTCATGGAATTTCAACTTATAGATACCATAAATTATTACACTCCGCTGGAAATCCGGGGCGATTCAGTTTTGGACTGGCTCAGAGGATTTTTCCGTTAAAATTAACCCCGGTTTAAGAAACCCGGTTAACCCAAGTGCGAAATGTTTCTCCAGATTAACCTGCATTTAATTAGTGAATGTTACTGAAATATACGGCTCCGATCCAGGTGGGGGAGCATAGTGTTAATGGTTACAAGGATTTAACAATACAAGCCCTTAATGAGCAAACAATAAAAGAATTACTGGAAAATTTGTTGGCTTTGAAAAACCGCTGGTTATGCAGGTAACCCTCGGCCTGGAAGGCGAAAATGAATCAAAGTGCCCCAAACCAGAACCTTTAAAAGTATGGCAAATATTTGTACAGGTGTTTTTATGAAACTGATTCTGTATAGCCGGTCATTTCCATATAACCGGTGCCGATAATGTGCCCCGGATTCTGTTTGTCGAATATATCAACCGCACCTTCCCAGTAACGGGTAGTGAGATCGAGTTCCTGTTCCGGGAACACAGCCCTGATAACCACTGTTTTATTTAGAGGGGTTATTTCAGCTTCCCATTCCACCGGATAAACCCCACCAAATGGGCTTTGCCATGTTTGGTTGACCGCTAGCGGGATATCGTTAGTTTTGAGTTTCTTGCTGTTGCCTTCAGCATCAATAATCATGCCTTCGTTATATGGGTATGTGCTTCCGTCCTTATACCTGAGTTGGAAATAGATGATATCTGTGCCGTCATCCAGATGCAGGGCAAACCAGTCCCAGCCTATCTGTTCTTGGCTAAGGGTGCTGGTGCTCCATTCCCGGTCGAGCCAGGAGATTCCGCTAACTTCGTGTTTTGCACCGCCTAACTCGATAAAACCATTGGTTGCCAGCCGGGTAATGGAATAATAATAGGAAGCACTTTTTCCATCAATGCTTTTAAAGCTTAGCCCGTTTTCTCCTTGTAAAACAATGTCTTTAACCGGATCTACTTCAAGCGATATTTTTACTCCGTCTTTTTCCGCATATAATTGCCAGGGGAAACTACCATCCTGGGCGCCACTGATATACCAGTTATCTACATTTAAACAAAAACCTTCATCCTTGAAGCCGGCCAACCCCAATGCACCCCGGTTGAGTTTTTCATAGTAGTAAAATTCCTCGTTTTCTATATCAGAGACCGCCAGATGGACCATGTATATCTGATTGGTAGCCCAGGCTGATTCTCGCTCAGCAGCCTCCGGGCTGATGGCTATACGGAAGAAGGTCAATTGATAGCCGAATCTATTACCGTTCCGGTCATAGAGGTTGCCGGTGAAATACCACCACTCATTTCTAAATTCTTCATGAGCAAAGTGGTCATCCGGGAATGTAAACTCAACCGGTTTATCAGCTTTGCTGTAGCCTTCCATGTTGCCACTGCCAAGGGCTGTGGCAATGTCCAGCTTGTCATCATTATGGGTGTCTCCATCATCACATCCGGCTATTGATGAGACAATTATCAGTAGTGTGGCTAGAGTGCCAAATAATTTTACTGATGAGCTTTTCCTCATATCATTCCTCTCTCAGTGCCTCTGCGGGTGATATACGAGACATCTTCCAGGCAGGGTACAGGCTTGCCAGCAATGCAGCTCCGACAGCAATCAGAAAAGCTTCTATGATAGTACTGGATGAAATTGTCATCTGCATGCTCCAGCCAAATGAGCGTATATTAATGATAAACACGAGGAGAACTGAAATAACCAGCCCTAAAGGAATTGCCAGCACTCCGGCAATTGTTCCCATAAAACCGGTCTGTAGGCTAACCATCCCCCAGACTTGGCGAGGCGTAAATCCCATTGCCCTCAACACCCCAATTTCCTTTACCTTTTCAAGTTGATAAGCCATTAACGCACTCAAGATGCCGATGAAGGCAACAATTATTGCTAAAAACTGCATTACACCGGTTATTAAAAAGGTGCGGTCAAATACATTCAGGCCCGCCTGGCGGATGTTTAAGCTGTCTCTTACTCTTACGCCCGGTTCATCGTCCACAATATTTCGGGCAGCCGTCATGATTGCATCTTTATCCTCTCGGTTCTCAAGATATAAACTCAATGATGAAACCGAAGTATCTTGCCAGTATTTGTGATAAATTGATTCAGGCATCAGTACTATTCCCTGGTCGGTGCTGTAATCATAATAGATACCGCCTACCTCAAATTCTTGCCATCCCTGGTCAGTTACCATCAAGAGGCTGTCTCCCGGTGAAATGTCATGGCGGTAGGCATAAGGTTCAGACACAAAGAGCGACTCACCCTTATCAAAGCTACTCCAGGCCAGGGTTTCATCGCCTTTCTTTAACCGGTATTCCATCCGGCTTTGATCCATCGGGTTTATGGCGTGCACCTCGATTGTTCCGGTATTGGTTTCAACATATATCGTCTTTAACTTTTTTATGGCTTCTATTCCATCCAATTCCATCACACCTGATACTATATGCTCTGGCAGGGGGTTGGCCGAGCGGCGTGAAACATCGCCGGTAGTGCTTACATATATATCTCCCTGAATGGTCTGTCTTAGCCACTGGTCCACAGTGCCACGGAAACTTTCTATCATAGTGCCCATACCGACAACTACTGATATAGCTACTGCCAATGCGGCTATTGCAGTGCCTGTACGGCTGATTGAGCCGGAAATACCGGTAATTGCCAGTTTTGAGAGGGTGCCAGCCCGGTTACCTATCACGAGGCCGGTGTTATGTGACAAATGATAAACTATACCCGGTATACACAGGGCAAAACCTATTACCAGCATGAATAGTGATGCAAAGCCGGCCACTATACTTCTGTCAAAGGCAAACAAGATAACCACGGAAAGAGCCATCAGCAAAAAACCGGCCAGGGCAATATAGGGCAGCAGGCGGTGAGCCAGGCTTTCTACTACCGAGCGGAATCGGGCTACCTGGGGAGGTGAAGAGGCGGCCTCCAGTGCAGGGACAAAGGCTGCTGCCAAAGATACCCCTATGCCCAGCACTAAACCTTTTATAATTGTCTCCCAGGTAAGATGAAACGTGCTCACTGTTAAGACAAAATACAGATCATTTACTGTTCTTAGTACCAGCTTGACCATTTCCTGGCCCAGCAGAATACCCAGCAGTAAACCCAGTGATGTTCCGATGAGCCCGATAATCGCGGCTTCAATCAGGATTTCGGTGAAAATCTCTCTCCTGGTAACTCCGAGCACGCGTAAAGATCCGATAAGGCCTCTACGCTGCAGCACTGAAAAAGTCATAGTGTTATATATTAAAAACATGCCTACCACCAGTGCCAGCAGGCTCATGGCTGTTAAGTTAACATTGAATGCATTGGTCATGTTCATGGTCGATTCATTGCTGGCAGCTGTTGATATCAGCGTTGTTCCTTCAGGCAGCCAGTCATTTATGGATGTCAGCAAAATACCGTCATCCGGCAGGATCAGGTTAATGCGGTCTATGTAGCCGGTTTTCCCCAAAAGTTCCTGGGCTGCAGCTATATCGGCAGCTATCACCCCATCCATAGTGGAGTCTTCTGTTTGGCCGGCAAAACCTGCAACAAGAATCTCCCTTTGAACGCCGGCTATGGAAATATTAATAGTCTCACCGGGGGAGATATTCATCCTTTCGCCCATCACCTGGGCTACCAGTACTGCATTTGGCTCAAGCAAAAGGCTGATTAAAGTGCTGCTGCTGATTCCGGTTATCTGCCTGCTATAATAAGTGTCAGAGAAAAAATCCAGCCCCAACAACTGCACTGTCTGACCTTCTAGAGTCACATACCCTTCAATTACCGGGGAACTGTCAAACTCCGGGAATTCCTCTTTAAATTCAACATAAATAGTCTCATTCAGACCGAGTGGTCCGCCTATAACCTGGTGGGTTGCTTCACCGGTTACACTTTCGAGGGATAGCTCAAAAGCCCTTTGGGCACTTGTTTTGGCAATATCTACCGATATAACCACTGCAACTCCGATAGAAACACCTAGTATAGAAAGTAAAATAACATACGGGTGCTTCAGCAGATATTTCCAGATAGAACGGGAGAGTATTGGAGTCAGCATCGGGTTTCCCGGTTTTGTTTGACCAGTTTGCCCTCTTCAAGCAGCAAAAGCCTATCGGCAAATTTGGACACTTCGGTACTATGGGTAACCAGAATAAGGTTTTTGTTTCTTTTACGTATCAGCCTTTCCATTATATCGAGCATAGCCCGTCCGGTTTTTTTATCCAGGTTTCCGGTAGGTTCGTCTGCCAGAATAATCAACGGATCATGCACCAGAGCCCGGATAATAGCAACCCGTTGCTGCTCGCCACCGGAAAGGCGATCAGGAAAATCATTCTTTCTGTTAAGCAGACCAACTTCATCAAGTAATTCGAGTGCCTGTTCTTTGTTATTTTTTTTATTAAGTTCAAGTGGAAGTAAAATGTTTTCCATTATGTTCAAGGTAGGGATTAGATTAAAAAACTGGTAGATAAAGCCAATATGACGGCGCCGAAAAAGGGTTCTCTGGTGCTCGCTCAAGGTAGTAATGTCAACCCCATCAATTAAAATCTGGCCACTATCCGGTTTGTCCATACCACTAACAAGGTTTAAAAGGGTTGATTTACCTGAGCCGCTCTGGCCCAGCAGGGCGATGCATTCTCCTTTGCAGATGTCATCACTGACTGACGTCAGAACCCGGCGTATTGTGTTGCCTGAAGTATAGCTTTTAGTTATGAATTTGATGCAAATCAGGGGAGGCTTGTTCATTATTTCCTTCCAATTAACCTAAACTTCCATACTTGCAGCGGGCACAAGAACTGCTGGTGTGTATTAATCATTTTAGCTTGAAGGACGGCATTCTTTCAATTGAGCTGGTAATTAATCATTGCCGTAACACTAACCAATATAAGGCATGCCAGGCTTTTAACAAAAGCCTGGCATATTGTCAGAATTTTTATACTTTACCCAGACCTAACACTGGCTTTCGGAAAAAGCATGTCGCAGGTCTATAAAAGTATACAGTTGAAACTGATTATTGCTCCTGGTCTTCAGCCGCTTTGCCTTTGGCATCTTCAATAATTCGCTTGGCTCTTTCTCTTGCCTCCTGGACTATATCGCGGGCTTTGGACCTGGCCTCCTCAGTTTTCTCCAGCATTATTGCCCGTGTTTCAGCACCTGAGCGTGGAGCATACAGAATTCCGACTGCCAATCCCAAGGCTGCTCCAGCGAGCATGCCGATAGCAAAACCGGTGCCTTTTTCTCTGTCTAACATCGTAACCTCCCTTTCATAATACTTGTACCGATAAGCGATTGTAGCGATTCATTTATGGCACACACCATATGTGTATTTTATCATTCCTGCTCATATAATACCAAGAGCAGAGCTAACTTACATAACACCTTTAATTCTATACTATATTATTAATATTTATTGAAAAGGGCAGCCGGATTTTACCCAACTGCCCCGGTAAGCGAGATATTATTAAATATTAACCACTAAATCTTATCAACGATTTCTATCCGGATTCTGATGCCGGGGCTTCAGATATCTTTTCCATGGTTACCTTGATTTTATCACCTACTTTTAAATCCTCTTCAGGGTTAAACGGAACTTCTTCAGATTTTGCTGTCCAGTTAACTCTTAATAAGACTCTTAACTGCTCTTCTTTGGAAATTTCACTGGTCATTTTACCGCTAGCTTCACCGATTATAACCGGTTCCATATTGTAGCCTCCCTTGTGCTATATTATTTTAAAAATCTCTAAGCTGACTTAGTGTCGGTGGTTGTTTCAGCTGGAACTTCCTGCTGCTGTCCTACGGTTTCTTCAGTTGCTGCAGAATCTGCAGACCTTTCACTTTCAGGCTGTGAAACGTTTGTATCGGTTTCAGGGGCTTCTTCTACCGGATCAGGAACATCGATTACTTTTTCTATGAGGACTTTGACCCGGTCGCCGGCTTTTAATTCTTCGGAAGGTTTAAATGCCAGCTTGCCGGTTATCTCTGCACCCCAACCCCATCTCAGCAGAACCTTCAAATCCTCTGTTGTTTTTACATCGTTTGTGATGTTCACCTGAACTTCACCCAGCTTAACCATTGATTCCATTTAATAGCCTCCTTAAGACGGTTTTATTATTTTAGCAATCTATCCTGGAGATTGCTAAAATAGATTATATCCAGACTGATTGGCATTGTCAACACGCACCTGCATTACACGGGCATATTGGTATCTTTGTTGGATTAACTGGCGGCAGGGTAATCGGAATATAACCTCAGGATGTATAGTTTACTTAAATGGATCCCACCTGACTGTTTGTTCTTCATAAGCTGGCGGGAACCACTTCAAAAACT
>PWTP01000118.1 GCA_003563865.1 Dehalococcoidia bacterium | reverse complement strand
GGAAGGGTTCATATTAAACACCCTGATGGCTCGACTTTTGTTTTTGATGAACCCTTTATAATAGATTTGCCATTGCATGATTACAAGAGCAGCATAATCCCCGATGAGAATTATTTCGTAATGGGAGATAACCGAAATAACAGTGGTGATTCACGAGACAGCTGGACAGTGCCGATCGAAGATATTACCGGTAAAGCCTGGATTTCTTATTGGCCATTGTCAGAATTCGGTTGCGCGCCCAACCATTCTTTCTCTTAATAACTCAAACTAGCTTGTACACCAAATACTCCTGCCGTTAATCTTGCTTAACCCTTGTTCTCGGTCACACCTGTGGATTATACTTACTAATACTGTGCCTGCTTAAATCATGCAATAAAAACCAAAATGAACATGAAACAAGGAGTATATGTATGACCACTTTTATGGAAGAATTAACCAGCAAGGCCGAAGCGGCCAAAAAAGCATCCCGCGTTCTGGCTTATACTCAAACCAGCCTTAAGAACAAGGCCCTTGAAAATATCTCCAAACTGCTTATCAGCCGGCAGGATGAAATACTAAAAGCCAACGCGGCAGACTATGCTGCTGCTGATCACGCCGGCATTAATACTGCTATGCTCGACCGGTTAATGTTGAACGAAGAACGTATAAAAAGCATGGCTGAAGATGTAAGCAAAGTAAAAGCGCTGTCTGACCCGGTGGGAGAAATGATAGAGATGCGCACTCTGGCCAACGGGTTGATTATCGGCCGGAAAAGAGTGCCCCTGGGTGTAATCGCCACCATTTATGAAAGCCGCCCCAATGTAACCATAGATATCTCCAGTTTATGTATAAAAAGCGGTAATGCACTGTTACTGCGTGGTGGCAAGGAATCTTTCAATTCAAACAGGATTTTGGCAGAAATAGTAACCCGGGCATGTGAAGAGGCCGGCTTGCCGGAGGGTGCCGTTCAGTTTATTGAAAACCCGGATCGCGAACTGGTTTCATATATGCTTAAAATGAATTACCTGATAGACCTGGTTATCCCCCGGGGCGGGGCAGGATTAATACAAATGGTAAGAGAAAACTCAACCATACCGGTAGTTGCAGGCGGAGTTGGTGTTTGTCACACTTATGTTGATGCTAAAGCCAACCTGGTTGATGCGGTTAACATTGTATTTAACGCCAAAACCCAGCGCCCAACGGTGTGCAATGCACTTGATACGGTTATCGTGCATTCCGCTGTTGCAGATGAATATATCCCGGAGCTTGGAAAAGAGCTGGCTAAAGCCTGTGTAGAAATGCGTTGTGATGAAAAGGCACTCAGAATAGGAAGAGAAGCCGGACTGAAATGCCACCCGGCCTCGTATGAAGACTGGGGTAAAGAGTTCCTGGACCTTATTATTGCTATTAAAGTAGTAGAAAGCATGGATGAAGCTCTAAAGCATATAGAAACCTTCGGCTCCGGCCATTCCGAAGCCATAATAAGCCAGCACTACCCGGCAGTAATGCGCTTTTTAGATGAAGTAGATGCAGCTTGTGTATATGCCAACGCCAGCACCCGCTTTACCGATGGCGCCCAATTTGATTTGGGAGCTGAGTTGGGCATTTCCACCCAGAAATTTCATGCCAGGGGGCCTTTGGGTTTAAGAGAAATTACCTCTTACAAGTGGATAATATTTGGCAACGGCCATGTAAGGCCTTAAGGCAGGCTTATGCCCATTTCACGAATAACTGACTGCTGAATATCGAAAAGTTCTTTTATCCCGGCTTCAGCCAGGTTGAGTATTTCATCCATATGAGCCCGGCTGAACGGCCTGGTTTCAGCAGTACCCTGAACCTCAACCAGATCACCGTTTGAGGTCATAATAACGTTAAAGTCTACTTCTGCCGTTGCATCTTCATCATAGTTTAAGTCAAGCAGTATCCGGCCTTTACAAATGCCTACACTGGTGTCTGCCACTGCCTGTTTTAAAAACATGTTGGCAGCAAGCCCCATGCGCGACATATTATAAATAGCCTGATGAAGGGCAATGTAAGCCCCCGTAATGGCAGCCGTGCGCGTGCCACCATCAGCCTGAAGAACATCGCAATCCAAAATAATTGAACGCTCTCCCAGCTGGGAAAGGTCGGTAACAGCTCTTAATGAACGGCCGATCAACCGCTGGATTTCCTGGTTCCGCCCTGATATGTGGCCGGTTACGCTGTCACGAACAGTCCGCTGTGAAGTAGCCCTGGGCAGCATTGAGTATTCGGCTGTAACCCAGCCGGTTCCCGAACCCCTTAAGAAAGGTGGAACCCTATCTTCAACGGTGGCCGAACACACCACCATGGTTTTGCCTACCTCAATTACCACCGAACCTTCTGCAAAGCTTTGAAAACCCGGGGTTATTTTTACCGGGCGCAGTTCATTCCAGTTTCTTCCATCAATACGCTTCATTCAAACCCTTTCTATTAATGATTTACTAAAAAGTATAACATATGCCCGGCTTAATCAACGCTTGCCTGGCTTTTGCTGCCCGGTGCTTAGTGTAAAGAATCCAGGTACTCACCCAGCAGGTCAAGTGCGCTTTCAGCAAAGGCTTTCTTGTTAGCCAGGCGCGAGCCGTCAAACAGCAGATACCGGCTGGTAACACCATGGCTACCGGCAACAGCCACATACACAAGACCTACCGGCTTTTCCGGCGAACCACCGGTTGGCCCGGCTATACCAGTATCAGCCAGGCACACATCAACACCCAGCAGTTCAAGACCACCGGTAGCCATCTGCTCTGCCACTTGTGCGCTGACTGCCCCGTATTTATGCAGTGTCTCTACCCTGACGCCGACGAGCTTTAACTTAACCTCGTTACTGTAAGCAACCACCGAACCTTTGAAGAATTCTGAAGAACCGGCTACGTTAGTGAGCAGGTTCGAAATAAGCCCACCGGTAGCAGATTCCACCACTCCAAGAGTGAGCCTCCGGCTGTTTAGACTTCTGGCAATAAGTATCTGTTTATTTGGCACAAAACACTCTCCCGGCAGGTATAGACTATAGCTGCAATATTATGTTAATATCGCTTAGCTCTTTTCTTCTCATTATAATTAAGTATGGTAAAAAAATAAAAACGGAGGCGTGTATGGCAACCATGTGTCTTTTTTTCAACCTGCTCGGGCTGGCCACCGCCCTCGCCGGCGGCCTGACTGCTGCCGGTATTTTCCCCGGCTTTATTGAAGCCGGTTCGTCACTTTCGACTGAACTGGTTACAACACTGTTCTGGTTTATAATTGCGGTTGTTTTACTTTTATCCGGAATAGCATTCGGGGTTTACAATATAGAGGAGAAACCGGTTGCCGGTTATGACCGAGAGTTGCCACCTGAGGCTTAAAATAACCCCCGGGGCCAAAGCCAGTGAAATAACCGGAATAACCAACGGTACACTAAACCTTAAGATAAAAGCATCGCCGGTAAAAGGTAAAGCCAACCAGGAGCTGTTGGATTTTCTTAGTAAAAAACTGGGTATTGCAAAATCAGATATTGAAATTATCCAGGGGTTTACACAAAGAAACAAAATAGTTATAGTAAGCGGCCTTTCAAGTGAAGGTGTTTTTAATAAATTAGGCCTGTAGTTTAAAGGCCGAGCTTTTAGAAGCCCGGCCTTTTTTGCTTTACTTAATTGTTTCTGCCAACTTGAGAGCCAGGTTGGTTAGAGTGCGAACCGGAATACCTGTTCCGCCTTTAGTCCAGTACTTGCGGTCTTTACTGATCATGGCAGTACCGGCAATATCAAGATGTACCCAGGGGTTATCACCGGCAAACTCACCCACAAACATGGCTGCGGTAATAGCACCGGCATCGCGGCCGCCCACATTTTTCATGTCAGCAACATCACTCTTGTACTGCTCCTTATATTCCGGATACATAGGCATCTGCCACATGTATTCTCCAGCTTCATCACCGGCGCTTACCACCATATTGCAAAATTCCTGGTTGTTACCAAAAACGGCTGTGGTAACTTCACCAAGGGCAATAATACAGGCTCCGGTAAGGGTGGCCACATCTACTATGCGCCTGGCTCCCAGTTTGCCGGCATAGGTAACTACATCGGCAAGAGTCATGCGGCCTTCAGCATCAGTAGAAATAACTTCGATGGTTTTACCGGACATGGATTTTACCACATCTCCAGGGCGCTGGGCTTTACTGCCCGGCAGGTTTTCGACTGCTGCCACCAGGACAACTACATTAATTGCCGGCTTAAGAGCAGCTATGGCACTGATTGCCCCAATAACCGATGCACCCCCGGCCATGTCCATTTTCATGGTCTCCATGTTGGATGAAGGTTTTATAGAAATACCACCGGAATCAAAAGTAACTGCTTTGCCTACCAGGGCTAGATCTATTTCTTCTGACTGGCGCCCTTGATATCTAAGAATCATAAATCTGGGAGGATTGCTTGAGCCCCTGCCTACAGCCAGAACCGCCTCCATGCCCAGCTCCTGCATCTGGCTCTCTTCCATTACATTTATTTCAAGGTTGTGTGTGCGGGCTACCTCTCTGGCAACAGCAACCATGTCTTCAGGCCTCATAAAATTACCGGGTTCATTTATCATGTCACGGGCAAGGTTGGCCGCTTGAGCTAAAGCCTCCCCTTTATGTATGCCTTCTTGCATGGCCGAAACTTCATCTTCACTGGCAACCAAAACGGTTAGTTGTTTCACTCCATTACCGTTCTTTTCACCGGTAACATACTTTTTAAACGACCAGCTGCCAAGAATTGCTCCTTCAGCCACCAGCTGTGAAAGCAGTTCGTTTGAACCACCATCCAGAATATCCGGTGTAAAACAAACGCTGACATCACTCACGCCTTTCTTTGCAAGCGTGCGGCAGGCACTGGCTACAACCTGCCTGATTACATCCGGTTTAAATTCTTCAACTTTACCTAAACCGGCCATAACCACCCTTTCCGGGGCTATTTGGCCGGTAGTGTGAATTACGGTTATTTCACCCGATTTACACTTGATTTCTCCTTTTTCTTTTAACCGGCTAATGAGACCGGACAAGGATTTATCAATTTCTTCTACGATACCTTTGCCTTTGTCGCTATTCTCATAGCAGCCGATAACCAGTGCTTCTGCCTCGAATTCCCGGGGCTTTACCGCTCTAATGCCGAGTTCCATTATTCCTCCTTTTAAAAGCATTTACCGCTTTTTTCCACATATTCACTGGCAATTTTCATTGCACAGAAGTCGCCACACATGCTGCATGCATCACCTTCGGTGGCGGCTTTTTTTCGCACTTGCTCGAAACGCTCCGGGTCGATTGCCAGCTTTCTTTGCGTTTCCCAATCCAGTTTCTTGCGCGCCTCAGACATCCTAAAGTCCCTGAGCTTTGCGCCTTTTACACCTTTAACAATATCAGCCGCATGGGCTGCAATGCAAGAGGCAATAACCCCGTTTTTCACGTCATTAACATCAGGTAAACCCAGATGCTCAGCCGGAGTTACATAGCACAGGAAATCGGCTCCCGCCATAGCCGCCATAGCGCCCCCAATGGCTCCGGTTATATGGTCGTAACCGGCAGCAATATCGGTAACCAGCGGCCCCAGAACATAGAAAGGCGCGCCGTGGCACAACTCTTTTTCCAGCTTCATATTGGTTTCTATCTGGTCCATCGGAAGGTGACCCGGCCCCTCTACCATTACCTGCACCCCCTGGCGCCTGGCTTCTATTACCAGTTCTCCCAAAACCATGAGTTCGGCCACCTGGGAGCTATCGGTTGCATCTGCTATACAACCAGGGCGCAGGCCGTCACCCAGGCTCAGAGTAACATCATACTTTCTGGCAATCTCAAGCAGACAACCGTATTGTTCATAAAGCGGGTTTTCTGCATTATTGTGCTTAATCCAGCCGGCCAGAAAAGAACCGCCACGGCTGACGATGCCGGCTACTCTGGGGTTCTTTTCAAGCGCTTCAAGCACCTTTCTGGTTACCCCGCAATGAACGGTAATAAAATCAACACCATCTGCTGCCTGTTCTTCTATAGCCTCAAACAAATCTTCTGCGGTCATTTTTACAATGCCGCCACGGGTTTTTATGGCTTTTATGGCCGCCTGGTAAACCGGCACCGTGCCAACCGGCACCGGGCATTCTTTGATAATCAAACGCCGCGTGGCTGAAATATCCCCACCGGTGCTCAAATCCATTACCGCATCTGCACCGGCTTTTACCGCCGCTTTGACTTTTTCTATCTCATCTGAAATATTGCTTATATCGGAAGAGGTGCCGATATTGGCATTGACCTTGGTGCTCAAACCGGCACCAATGCCCCGTGGTTCCAGATTTCTATGATTAGCATTAGCCGGTATCACCACCAGGCCGGCTTCAACCTGCTGCCGGATAAACTGTTCACTTACGCCTTCTCTTGCAGCTACCGCTTTCATCTCGGCAGTCACTGCCTGCTGCCTGGCTTTGTCTAACTGTGTCATATAAACCCCTCTTAAAATAACAAAAACCAAGGGCTGAGCATGTTACCCCAGTTCCTTGGTTTGAAATACCCACTTCCCTACGCTTGAATTACCAAGTTCAGGTTACAAGGGTTACCCTCCAACGAGGATTCTCAGCACTAATGCCCCCCTAGCGGCCAGTTTCACTATAACACAAATCCTCTAGCTGAACAAAGCTTGACCCGGGTATAGTGTTATAATGTACAAAAGGAATAACCAGCATGAACACACTTATTTCAGCCTCCAAACAACTTAATATCGACCTTACCAAAGAGCAGTTGGAGCAGTTTGAACTGTTCTTTGAAGCACTTGTCTTTTGTAACCGTAATACCAACCTGACTACCGTTACTGAATATGAGGAAGTATTAACCAGGCATTTTGCCGATTCACTTACCGTGGTGCTGGGAATAAACCCGCGGGATACATATTCATGCCTAAACATTGTCGATATCGGCAGTGGTGCCGGCTTCCCCGGTCTGCCGCTTAAAATTGCTCTGCCGTGGTTTAATATGACACTTATTGAATCGTCAGCTAAAAAGTCTTCTTTTCTTGAGCATGTTATAGTCAAACTGGGGCTTGATAGAGTAAACGTGGTAACCGGCAGGGCAGAAGAGCTTACCCGTAACCCGGCTTACCGTGAACAATTTGACTTCGCCGTTTCAAGAGCAGTAGCCAGGCTTGGCCCACTGTCTGAGTTTTGCCTGCCGTTTTGCTTGCCTGGCGGGAATTTTATTGCCCTTAAAAAAGGCAATATCGTAAACGAAATTACCGCTGCATCTCAGGCTATTGAAAAACTGGGCGGCAGCTTGAGAAGCGTTATCCCGGTAAACCT
>PWTP01000083.1 GCA_003563865.1 Dehalococcoidia bacterium | reverse complement strand
TTCAAGAAATGGCAGAGCCAGGCTGGCCAGTTTTTCAGTGCTCAAAGAGCGGATATAAACCCCGTTCATCCAATCCAATTTTTCACGGTTAAATATAGCAGCAGTTTTACCGATACGCTCAAGGCTAAAATTTTCAACCAAGTTGGAAATATCTATAATGTCGGTTTTATCATCCAGGGACCAGCCGAGCAAAGCCAGAAAATTAACCATGGCCTCAGGCAGGTATCCGTCATCTTTATACTGGCCGATAGAAACTGCATCGTGACGCTTGCTTAATTTAGAACGGTCGGGGCCAAGTATCATCGGCAGATGGGCAAATACCGGCAGTTCATAACCCAGCGCCCGGTAAAGCATAAAATGTTTGGGGGTGGACGAGATCCATTCTTCTGCTCTTAATACATGACTTATCTGCATAAAATGATCATCAACCACGCTGGCAAGATGATAGGTAGGAAAGCCATCGGTTTTTTGTATTATAAAATCATCGACCGTGCGATTTTCAAAAACAACTTTACCACGTATGGCATCATTAAAAACTGTTTCACCTCCCAACGGGCCCTTGAAACGGATTACCGGGTTAGGGCACTCTGTGCGGCAAAGTGCCTGTTCTTCGACAGTTAGATTACGGCATTTCCGGTCGTAACCGGGCGGCATCTTGCACTCTACCTGGCCGGCGCGCATTTCTTCCAGCCTTTTAGAACTGCAGTAACAATAGTAAGCATCTCCCTGTTCAACCAGTGTTTTGGCAGCGTGGCGGTAATAATCCAACCGCCGAGACTGGTAATAGGGCCCATATTCACCGCCCTTATCCGGCCCCTCATCCCAATCCATACCAAGCCATTTAAGGCTATCCAAAATTACCTCCACGGCACCTCTAACAGTCCGCGCAGTATCGGTATCCTCAATCCGCACGATGAAACTTCCCTTTAAATGGCGGGCAAAAAGCCAGTTGAAAAGGGCGGTGCGAATGTTTCCCACATGCGGATACCCGGTAGGGCTGGGAGCATAACGTACTCTTACAGATTGTTCAAGCATTTTTAAAGCCTTCCTTTAACTATTTGTTCAACGGCGACACAGGATTAAACACATCTTACCGGTTAATAACGCCCGGCGCTGGCTTCAGGCAGGCGCATTTTCACCGGAGGCACTTTAACCACAACCGTTAAGGCTATTTTATCATGCAACCCCTGGCGGCGTTCATCAAATGCTAAGGCCAGAAAACCGACACCCAGTGTAAGCCCGCATATTATATAACCCATACAGCGCACAATGGCGTCTGACAGAGTAAGAGGGGTTCCATCACCTTTTAACGTCTTGATATTTAAGATAATTTTACCCGGAGTCTGTCCGCGCCATGTCCAGAAAAAAACAAAATAAACGGCGCCGATAATAAGGGTAAAAACGGCAAACGGGTCATGCACAGGAAAGGGGCCAACCCAGCCTTCCGGCTGCCATATACGGCTGGAAATCAGGGCCAACCGCCAGGGCGCCACTAATAGCCAGTTTATAGACAGAATAGCCAGGCCGTCAATTACAAATGCGCCCAAACGTCGCCAGAAACCGGCATATTCAACAACAATATGTTCTTCCCTGTCCATATACACAAATACCCTACCTTCGCTTAAACACTGATTATAACACCCTCAAAACCGGGCGTTCTAGGATTTGAGTAATTGAAGCGCTTGCTTCAAATCATCTGATAGTTCAGAACTGAACTCAACTTGCTTGCCGGTTGAAGGCAACTTAAATATAAGCTTACCGGCGTGCAGGAACTGGCGTGAAATAACCGGAGAAGGGGTTCCGTAAGTGGCATCACCGGCAACCGGATAACCGATGGCTGCAAAATGAACTCTTATCTGGTGGGTGCGGCCGGTTTCAGTCTTAACCTCCAGCAAAGTATGCCCTTTCACATACTCAAGCACCCGGTAACCTGTCCGGGCACTCCTGCCTTTTTGTGCATCGGTAACTGCCATTTTCTGCCGGTGAACACGGTCACGGCCGATGGGCGCCTCAATAAACCCTTCTGCCGGACTGAGATGGCCTTTTACCAGAGTTATGTAGGTTTTCTTTACTTTTCGGTTTTTAAACTGACCGGCCAGGTTTTCATGGGCCTGGGGATGCCTGGCGATAATAATCAACCCGGAAGTGTCTTTATCCAGCCGGTGAACGATCCCAGGGCGGCCTGGATCACCACCACTAATCCCGGGTAAATAAGCCAGCACGGCATTAGCCAGTGTATGAGAAGGATGCCCCGGACCGGGATGAACAGCCAGGCCGGCCGGTTTATCTACAACTATCAGGTCGTTGTCTTCATAAATGATTTTTATCGGGATAGGTTCAGGAGCCAGCTCGCCCGCTGATGGTGGAGGTATGGTAAGGCTTACCACATCACCTGTTTCCAGTCTATAGCTCGGCTTATACAGCATTTGGTTAACATGCACAAAGCCTTGCTTGATCAGTTTTTGAGCCCGTGCTCTGGAAATTCCGCTTGCTTTGGCAGCTAAAAACCGGTCAAGCCGCTCACCGGGAGTTTCTACGCTGTATCTATGACTGGCCTCCATTGTTTGCCTCACCAGACCGGTAACTTATAAGAATTATATAAGCCATTAAAATCGCCCCTGCCACAATGGCACTGTCGGCTACATTAAAAACCGGCCAGAATCTGAAATCCAGAAAATCAACCACATAACCCAGGGTGTAGCGGTCGATAAGGTTACCCAGTGTACCGGCGCTGACAAGCCCCAGCGTCAGTTTTCCCAAGTTTGTGTCAATCGGCTTGATATAAGAACGAAAAAACACTGCCACCACCAGTATAATAACAAAACTGGCAGTGGAAAAAGCCGTAAAAAAGGTGGCCGCATCCGGAAATATTCCAAACGAGGCACCGGTATTTTGCACGTAAGTTATCCGGAAAAAACCATCCGGTGGCCGTGATTCCCCCAAAAACATATTGGTGCGTACCCAAAATTTGGTCAACTGGTCTAAAGGTACAACCACCAGTAGTATAAGAAAGTATGGAAGCGAACCTTTTAAATCAAGTTTAGGCTGCAAAACCTTTGGCTTCCTTTGCTTTGGCGGCCTTGCAACTTATGCATAATTTAGCGTGAGGCACAGCCTCCAGCCTTTCGGGCGCAATCTGCTGGCCGCACATCTCACATATTCCGTAATTGCCTTTCTCAAACTTCTTGAGGGCATTTTCATATTCGGTTATCTGTTCAAGGACACGTTTTTCAAGTGCCCAGCGATTTTCAATTTCGGCTGTCTCGGCAGCTTCTTCTTCTTTCTTTCCATAAGGGCTGCCTTCACGACGGTTTTCTTCGCTGCTCATGTCCCTTATCTGGGCCAGTTGCTCTTTGAAACGCAACAAATCAGCTTCCATTTTTTCTTTAACTGCCAGGTACTTCTTTTCTGCCATGGATCGCTCCTTATCGTTCACCAGCCCTTGTGAACCTGTAATTTATTTGATGTAAGTATGCACTTACAGGCCTTATAATATGTTAGAGAGTTGGAGCCGGTATGTGCTCCCGGTTATGAGTGGTAAAAATCCAAAGCAAGCATCCTCCAGAAGCGGAAATACGCACGGACACCCGCCATGCAAGAGGCTAAATTCCTGCATGCAACGCACAATACTCTGGATGAGATATATTTCTTGCCGGTCACGATTCTAGTTTAGCTTATCCTGTTTGTTTTGGCAACCACTTTGAGCCACTTTGAGCCATTATCTTTGATAAAAGTAGCTTGTAACGGGCAGTTTAAGTAAACTATAATCTGGTAAAAGGAGCCGGATATGAATTTAAGCATTGATCTCGCCCCCAATAACCCTGATGCCCTGAAGCTCAAAAACCCGGTAATGCTGGCCTCGGGTACATGTGGCTACATTACCGAACTGGAAGGCTTGATTGATTTACATAAACCCGGCGCATTTGTGTGCAAAGGAACTACTCTGAACCCCAGACAGGGTAACCCTCAACCCAGAATTGCTGAAGTTAAAGCAGGAATGCTTAATGCTATTGGCCTCGAAAATATTGGCATAAACAGTGTTATAAGTGACAAGGCACCGGTCTGGCAAAAAATGGGCATAAGCGTTATTTTAAATATTGCCGGCAGCACTACCCAGGAATATGCTGAAGTGGCCCGCCGAATTGAAGGTGTAGCCGGTATAGAGGGCATTGAACTCAACATCAGTTGCCCTAATGTCAAAGCCGGCGGGGTTGAATTTGGCCTGAAGCCAGATATGGCAGCATCTGTTACCCGGATTGTCAGGCAGGCAACCCGACTGCCATTATTTGTTAAACTCAGTCCGGGCACCGGACAAATAGGTGAGGTTGCCAAAGCTGTGGTGGCAGCCGGTGCTGACGGGCTTACACTTATCAACACCTTTAAAGGCATGGCTATTGATATATATAAACGTAAACCTTTACTGGGAAACACTACTGGCGGGCTGTCCGGCCCGGTACTCAAACCGGTGGCTTTGGCTATTGTTTATGAAACAGCCGGGCTGGTAGATGTGCCTATTATTGCCTGTGGAGGCATATCGAACGCCCCGGATGCACTTGAGTTTATAATGGCCGGAGCCAGCGCAGTTCAGGTGGGTACAGCATTTATGGTCAATCCATCCGCTCCGGTTGATATCCTAAAAGGCATCGAGCAGTTCATGGAAGAACAGGGAATTTCAGATATTAACCAGCTTACCGGGTGTGCCCGGGGCTGAGCATATCTTTCATCTGCTTAAGCCAACTTACCTCAAACATTCAATAAACTTCATCCGGTTTTTTATTAATGTAAGTTACTGTAATCCATGGTTGCCCCTCTAATATACGGGTGATATACTTTATACAGATTTGGAGGTGTTGTTTGAAATTCAGCAAACAAGAAGTTCTTCATGTTGCCAGGCTGGCACGAATAGGTATAACCGAAGAGGAAATTGAAGTTTTTTCCAAACAGCTTTCAAATATCCTGGAAAATTTTGAGGCATTGAGCCAGATAAACACAACCGGCATCCCCCCGACCACTCAACCCAACCTCCAGCCGGCCAGTATCAAAGAAGATGTCGTTAAACCCTCCATGAACCGGGAAGACGTGTTGGCCAATGCCCCGGTAAAAGAAGGCGAGTTTATAAGAATCCGCCCGGTTCTTGGATAAACAGGATGCAAATATGTGCCCTGAAAAGAAAAATGAAGCACACTGGCTCTCAGCGCTGGGCATTGCTGCTGCAGCACTTGGTTTGAATGCATGCTATTCGAATAATAATGAAGAAAAAATTATGATAAATCTGCCGGAACCCAAACAATATGGAGATACATCAGTCGAAGAAGCCTTGGCCAAACGACGCTCTGTGCGTGATTATGGTAAAGGTAAGCTTGAATTTGAAACAATCTCTCAAATGCTATGGGCTGCTCAGGGCATAACCAGCCCTCATGGCTTTCGAACAGCTCCTTCCGCCGGAGGCACCTACCCTCTGAAAATTTACCTGGTTGCGGCTGAAATTGAAGGGCTTAAACCCGGTATTTACCACTATAGCCCACATCATCATAGCCTCACTCTTGTTAGAGAGGGAGATTACCGGCAACAACTGACCGGGGCAGCTCTTGACCAGGAATGGGTTAATGAAGCGCAGGCAAACCTGGTAATTACCGCTGTTTATGAACGCACCACCCAGCGGTATGGGGACCGGGGCATCAGGTATGTGCATATGGAAGCCGGCCATGTCGGCCAAAACCTTTATTTACAATCCGAGACCTTAAATATAGGCATGGTAGTCATCGGAGCTTTCCACGACAATCAGATAGCCAAAATCCTCGAACTGCCCGACAACGAAGCTCCACTATACGTTATACCTGTAGGCCATAAAAATTAGAAACGGAGAAATCTTTGACCGAATTAAATGCACTAACCGTTAACCAGGCACACAATTTACTAAAACGCCGCCAGATCTCTTCAACAGAATTGACCGAAGCCTGTCTAAAACGAATAGACCAAATAGAACCGTCTATTCAAGCCCTGATAACCAAAACACCAGAGATTGCCCTTAAACAGGCCGCCCGGGCAGATAAACGCATTGCCGGCGGCAGTATTAAACCCCTTACCGGCATACCCGCTATTATGAAGGATCTGCTTTGTACAAACGGTATAAGAACAACTTGTGCCTCAAAAATGCTGGAAAATTTTATACCTCCATATGATGCTACTGTGGTTGAACGACTTAATAGTGAAGGCCTGGTAATGCTGGGAAAGGCCAATATGGATGAATTTGCCATGGGTTCTTCCAATGAAACCTCTGCTTTTTTCACGACACGTAACCCATGGGACCTTGAACGTGTTCCGGGTGGCAGTAGTGGTGGTGCTGCTGCCGGTGTAGCTACAGGAGAAGCTCTGTATGCCCTGGGGTCAGATACGGGCGGCTCCATCCGCCTGCCGGCCAGTTTCTGCAACCTGGTAGGCTTAAAACCAACCTACGGCCGGGTAAGCCGCTATGGCCTGGTAGCCTATGCCAGTTCGCTCGATCAAATAGGCCCGCTAACAAGGGATGTAACTGATGCAGCCCTGGTGCTGTCTGCCATTGCAGGTTTTGATGATAAAGATTCAACCTCTTTAGATATCCCGGTGCCTGATTACACCTGCTGTTTAAACGGCGATATACGGGGATTAAAAGTTGGTATCCCCAGAGAATATTTCGTTAGTGGAATGCAGCCGAAAGTCCAGATGATTATTGAAACTGCTATAAAAAAACTGGAGGAACTGGGTGCGGTCGTAGATCGGGATGTTAGTCTCCCGAGTACACCTCATGCACTGGCAGTCTACTATATACTGGGGCCTTCGGAAGCCTCAGCTAATCTAGCTCGTTATGATGGCGTCAGATATGGTTATTCTTATAAAGATTCAGAAAACATGATAGAAGTGTCCGAAAAGACACGTCAGTATGGCTTTGGACCTGAAGTTAAACGCCGCATAATGCTGGGAACTTACGCACTTAGTGCCGGTTATTATGATGCATACTATTTAAAGGCTCAACAGGTACGCACCCTTATCTGTCGGGAATTTGCTGAAGCGTTTAAGAAATACGATGTCCTGGTAGCTCCAACTTCTCCGAGTGTACCATTTAAAATCGGTGAAAAAATAGACGACCCCATGCAAATGTATCTGACAGATATATGCACCCTGCCCATAAATATTGCCGGAATTCCGGCAATTTCGGTGCCAGGCGGTTTTGTTGATAGCTTGCCGGTAGGTCTCCAGATTATAGGCAGGCCTTTTGATGAAGAAACTATTTTAAAGGTAGCTCATGCTTATGAACAGGCGACCGACTGGCAT
>PWTP01000167.1 GCA_003563865.1 Dehalococcoidia bacterium | reverse complement strand
TTATTATACTGATTTTATGAATTCGGTTTGTTATCTAAAGTGTTAACAGTTAACGAAACTCGGTTTTGTTCACTGTCCGCCTAAATCTGTATTGTTTTCCAATTCTCTCTGTAAAAGCTTTCCAAATAATCCCAAAAACTCCTTGACGGCGGGGGGGGGTGATAGTATAGTCTACAAGCTACAGTTTTGGAAAAACTAAACTGTTACAAATCGTTAATCATAAGATTGATGGATTTACTTAAAACGCGTGGCATTACAACCGTTTTTATGCACCTGACGCGCGGCAGCGAGGATGTAGAAGAAACAGAAATGAGCTTTTCTTCAATTGTAGATACATGGTTAATACTCAAGGATTTACGGACTAAAGGCACACTCAAACGCGGGATTTACGTTTTTAAAATCTCGCGGTATGAACCACTCCAGAGACACCCTTGAATACTTTTTCACGCCCAGCGGTATCGAAATTGACGGGAGGGTTGAGGACAATGAGGGCTAACAGCGATTCTGCAGATTGTGAATTCTACCAGTTAAGGCTGTATGTTGCCGGCACTACCCCCAAAATGAAAGCTGCCTTTGCGAATCTGGAAAGTATTTGTGAGGAGCACCTTAAAGGCCGCTATTCGATTGAGGTTATTGACCTGCTGGAAAACCCTCAACTTGCTGCCGGCCACCAGATTTTTGCCGTTCCAACAATGGTTAGACAACTGCCGGAACCCATCAGGAAAATAATAGGGGATTTATCCAATACCGAGCGTGTGCTTGTAGGCCTGGATTTGCGCCCTTTAAAGTAGAGTAAATATGACCGAATATGAGTACAAGCCAGCTGAACCACAGGAAAGCCTTCGTGAAATAATCTACCGCGACCCCGACGGCAAGGTGGTAGTTGATAATAAGGGCAGGATCCTGTATGCCAACCCGGCTTTTGCCAGGTTGACTGGCCAGAATACCGACACCCTGCATGGTCAGCTATTTGGCTTCCCGATTATAGAGGGCCAAAGCTCTGAGATAGAGATCGCTTCTCCCGAGGGAGGGTACGGAAGCGCCGAAATGCGGGCCGTACAAATCAACTGGCAGGGTATTCCGGCCAGCCTGGTTTCCATAAGAGACATCACCGAGCGTAAGCAAGCTGAGGAAGCCTTAAAGAAAAGTGAGGAGAAGTATCGGGAGTTAATTGAAAACATTTCAGATGTTGTCTGGACTGTAGATAAGAACCTGAATATCACCTATATAAGCCCGTCAATTGAACAAATGGTTGGAGAAACTGTAGAAAACTACATGAAGCGATCGCTAAAAGAATGGTTTCCTTCAAGTTCGGTTGAAAAAATATATTCAATGATCTCTGAAGTACTGGAAAAAGAAAAGGATCCAAACTATGATACAAAAACACCCCGTGTAGTTGAATTGGAACACTATCTTAAAGACGGGTCCACTATTTGGGGTTCCATGCATGTATTACCTTTAAGGGATAAAAACGGGAATATAGCTGGTTTTCAGGGCATAACCCGCAATATCACAGAACGCAAAAAAGCCGAGGAAGCCCTCAAACTTGCGGCTGAAGAGTGGAGGACAACCTTTGACTCCATAACAGACATGGTTGCCATTATTGATACCGACAGGAAAATTAAAAGGGTCAATAAAGCATTTGCCAGGGCAATCGGACTAACCCCGCAGTCGATTATCGGCAAAACCTGCTACCAGGTGGTTCATGATCTCAATGAACCTCATCCGTCTTGTACCTTTGACAATACCGTAGGCGCCAACAAAACCTGCCACCATGAGTTATTTGAGCCCAATATGGGGAAGCATCTCGAATGTGCAATGTCTCCACTGAGGAACGGCCATGACGATATCGCCGGAGTAGTGCACACCTTCAAAGACATCACCCGGCGCAAAGAAGTGGAAGCTGAACAGCAGGCACTGAGGGATAAGGCTGAAGTATCAAGCAGGCTGGCTTCAGTGGGTGAAATGGCAGCCGGTATTGCCCACGAAATAAACAATCCCTTAACCAGTGTACTCGGTTTTTCCGAGCTTCTTCTGCAGGAAGACCTGCCGCCTGAAACGCAGGAACATGTTAAGTATATCGCTGAGGGCTCTAAACGGGTTAAAGGCATTGTAAAACGCATGCTTACCTTTGCCAGGCAGACAAAGCACCATAAGACCAGTTTGGATATTTGCGAATTAATAGATAACACTCTGGAGATGAGAAGCTACGTACATAAGACCGTCAACATTGAGGTAATAAAGAAATATGCTCCCGGCCTGCCGTGTGTGACCGTCGACCCCGGCCAGTTGCAGCAGGTATTTATGAACCTGATTGTCAACGCCGAACATGCCATCAATAAAGCTCGTGATGGAGGAACTCTAATCATCACCACTGAAAGAGAAGATGGCACCATAAGTATTTCATTCACTGATAACGGAACAGGTATGAGCAAAGAAACCCTCTCAAAGCTCTTCCACCCCTTCTTTACCACCAAGGAGCCGGGCGAAGGCACCGGTCTTGGACTGTCACTGTCACGATCAATAATCCTGGAACATGGTGGAACTATCGAGGTTAACAACGATTTCGGGAAAGGGACCACCTTTACCATAAGGCTGCCCGTAACCCAACCGGCTGAAGCGGAAAAGTCAGAAGATAGTGAAACACAGCCTAAAAGCAAAGACGTTAAACCACCAAAAGCTTCTATTCTGGTTGTTGATGACGAACCGGGTGTAAGGGATTATACTCGAGAGGTTTTGGCACAGGCTGGCTACGACGTGGAGGTAACAGGCAAACCCGCCGAAACCTTGGAAAAGCTTGAAGCATCCAGCTATGACGCTATTCTGATGGATATCCGCATGCCGGGGATGAGCGGAAAAGAACTTTATTCCGATATAAAAGCCAAATGGCCGGAAATGGCTCGGAGGGTAGTATTTATAACCGGGGATGTCTCAGATGCAAGCACTGATGAATTCCTCAAGGAACACGGCTTACCTTATATATCCAAACCCTTTGAACAAGATGCACTGCTCGAGAAAGTAAGCGAACTACTTCGAACTTAAAAATTGAGGTTGAGCATCAAATTGCAAAGCACAGTAGTAAACAATACTGGCCTATTGTTTCCCAAGTGGTGTTAAGTTGCCTAAAATAACTTAGGGAGATTAATTGCAAAATTCTGCCATTGCAGCACGATATATAGCTGGAACAGTGGTTAGCCTTTCTGAGTCATCAATTTAGATGATTTCTTCATCGCTTATATATTATGAGATAAGTTAAAATTTGAGCTTACAATCACAATAACAAAGGCTTGCCTGTAAGCATCTTTCAATTCCATGGTTAATATCGTAGAATTACATCGGTAAAGGATGACCATGGATTTAAAAAAGATGTATTCTCAGTTTTCTACTCCAGTGCTCTTGCGTTATGAGGGAAATCCTATAATAAAACCGATTCCGCAGCACAACTGGGAATCAAAGGCCACCTTTAATCCGGCTGCTCTCTATCTCGGACGTCGTGTCCATATTATCTACCGGGCAATCGGTGATTCCGATATCTCAACCCTGGGTTATGCCGCAAGCCGAGACGGCTGTTGTATAGATGAAAGATTGAATTATCCCGTCTATGTACCCCGCGAGCCTTTTGAGGGGACGAGCGTTTCCTGTTCCAATGATACTGAACCTACCGGCGATTACGTGTCAGGTGGCGGAACTTATGGCGGCTGTGAAGATCCCAGGCTAACCATGATCTCGAATAAAATCTATATGACCTATGTCGCATACAATGGCTGTAATCCACCCAGGGTTGCCCTTTCCTCTATCAGCACCAGTGATTTTCTCAACAAAAGATGGCGCTGGAAAAAACCGGTGCTAATATCAGAGCCGGGAATTATCAATAAAAACGCATGTATTTTTCCGGAGAAGATCAAGGGCAAATTCGTGATATTTCACCGGGTATTCCCCGATATTCTGGTGGATTACGTTGATGATTTGGAATTTGATGGCAAGACGCGCTGGCTTGAAGCCAGAGACATGATCAGCCCGAGGGAGGATTATTGGGATAGCCGCAAGGTGGGTGCCGGTGCGCCACCAATAAAAACGGATGATGGCTGGTTATTTATTTACCAGGCTGTAGATGACCTGGATCCGCTCTACCACTACAAAATCGGAGCCATGCTGCTTGACCTTAATAATCCGGCCAGGGTTATAGCACGAGGTACCGTTCCGATTCTGGAGCCACGGGCCAGCTATGAGTTCAATGGCTGGAAATCAGGCGTGCTTTACCCTTGTGGTGCCGTTGTGATCAGGGGCAGGTTGCTGGTCTATTACGGGGCATCGGACAAGGTCACCTGCGTGGCCGCCGCAGAACTCAAACCGTTCATTGAAAAACTACAGCAACATCAAAAATAATCGCAACCAATTATTTAGCAGGAGGAAAGCCCGAATAGGCTGGAATATGAGTATTAAAGTTAAGCGCTGGTCCGGAAACCCGATACTAATCCCCAATAGAGAGAATCCATGGGAAGCTGAGGCTACCTTTAACGGATGTGCTGTGGCCGGAGGCGGTAGGGTACATTTCCTTTACAGGGCTATGTCTTTTCCACAGAAACATGATGGCTTAACTATGGAACTCTCAACTATAGGTTATGCTTTGAGCCAGGACGGGATTCACTTTGAAAGCCGTAAGCAGTTCATTCGTCCAGAGTACGCCTGGGAACACTACGGTTGCGAAGATCCCAGAGTTACTAAAATAAACGGTAAGTACTTTATTTTCTATACTGCCCTTTCCACTTACCCCTTCAGTGCGGAGGGAATAAAGATAGGACTGGCCATAACCCGGGACTTTGAATCTATTGAAGAAAAACATCTGGTTACCCCGTTTAATGCTAAAGCTATGGCCCTTTTTCCCTCGAAAATTGAGGGTAAGTACCTGGCCATCCTTACAGTTGATACAGATAGACCTCCGGCCAAGATAGCGCTGGCATCCTTTCAAAATCTTGACCAGATATGGTCACCGGAATACTGGACTAAATGGTATTCAAACCTTGATCAACACGTGCTACCGATAAAGCAGGCAGCCAAAGACCACATAGAGGTTGGAGCTCCACCGGTAAAAACAATATATGGCTGGTTACTCCTTTATTCTCATATCAGCGACTACCTTTCACCGCCTGCCACCTTCGGCATTCGAGCCCTGCTGCTGGACATGAACAAGCCCAACCACATATTAGCCTGGACAGAGCAACCCCTTTTAATACCCGAAACGGACTATGAACGCTACGGTAAGGTGCCCAATGTTGTTTTCCCGTCAGGTGCTTTACTAAAGAAAAAGAGACTGGATATCTATTACGGAGCTGCCGATACCACTTGTGTCCTGGCTTCGACTAACCTGGAAAATATGATAATGAACATGAAATCCTCCTGGATACCGTATAAGAAAATGGAAAGGTACCCGGGTAATCCGATTCTAATACCCAAGCAGGAACACCCCTGGGAATCCAAGGCTGTCTTCAACCCAGCCGTTTTATATGATGACGGCAAGGTCCATCTTGTCTATCGAGCGATGTCTGAGGATAATACGTCAGTTATGGGTTATGCGGTAAGCTCAGATGGCTTCACTATAGATGAAAGATTACATGAACCAATCTATGTTCCTCGCGAGGATTTTGAAGCCAAAGGAATAGCCAATGGTAACTCTGGTTGCGAAGACCCGCGTCTCACCATCCTGGAAGATACGGTTTATATGCTATATACAGCTTATCGAGGTGACGAGGAACCAAGGGTTGCTCTTACCTCTATTGCCAGAAAGGATTTCCTTGCGAGGCGCTGGGACTGGACCAAGCCCAGGCTTATTTCTCCACCATCAGTGGCTGATAAAGATGCTGCTCTTTTCCCGGAAAAGATAAATGGCCAATTCGCTACCCTGCACCGTTTGGGGGTAAATATCTGGCTCGACCTCAGGGATTCCCTGGACTTTGATAATGATAATTGGCTGGGTGGCGTTGAAATAATTACCCCAGAAGATGGTACCAAGGGCTCATATAAAGTCGGTATTGCCGGGCCACCCATAAAAACCGAAGCCGGCTGGCTTCTTCTATATCATGAGGTTACCAATCGTAAAAGCTCCCGTTACCACCTGACAGCAGCCCTCCTCGACCTTGATAACCCGGCTCGGGTAAAAGCTATTGCAGACAGCCCGATACTTGAGCCTGAGATGACCTATGAAAAGGAGGGCGTTGTACCCGATGTCGTCTTTCCCTGCGGTAACATTGTTATCGGCAACCGGTTATTTGCCTACTACGGTGGTGGTGACAAGGTAATAGGTATTGCCACTATGGAACTAAGCGCCCTGCTTAATCAACTTATTAAATAGAACATAAAAATAAAAGATACTACGTAAAACAGAAAAGGGCGGTCTAGGCCGCCCTTTTCATCATTCCAAATGTATTGTTTTCGTTAGGCTGCGATTGGAGTAGCAGCGATCTTGTGCCACGTTGAGTTGGAAACTTCGTAGGTTTCTACGTGAGGCGTTCCGTCAATTAAGTCCGTCATGTCCTTTAAGACTTCGGGGTACTTTGTGGTGTTATAGGTTTCAGCATTCTCTTTATTGTCCCAAAGGCTTATCGTAACCGCTTTTCTCCCGCCGGAGGTTACAAGCGCGATTTCATCCTGGAAACCTTTCTGTGAACGGAGTTTGGGGATTATCACGTCATCGAGTTTATGGGTGAACCTGGCCTGGCTATCTGCCTTCAAATTCATGGTAACTTCTCTTGCAATCATGTCTATCTCCTCGTTTGTCTCATTCAAATAACCCAACCTAGCTCAGGAAAAATGAAGTAAGTAGAATATTTACTCACATTTATTATATTATCACAGTTTACTAATTTTGTCAAGTAGATTATAATTAATATCGTACTATATTACTATATTAACCTATATTAGTAAATTATTAATGGAGGACCCTGATGGATGTCTCTTTGGTAATCCGGCACCGGCTAAAAGAGTTAGGGCTTGAGCAGAGAAACCTGGCAACCGCTGCCGGGGTTACGGAGTCCTATATTTCCCAGTTGCTGAACGGGAAGAAAGCACCTCCTACAGCTTCCCGGACAGACATATATGAAAAGATGGAGACCTTTCTGAAGCTGCCGGCTGGTGACCTTTCTAAATTGGCTGAAATCCAGCGGATTGAAGAATTGAAGGGCAAACTGGGAGATCCGCCTGTACCCCTGTTTAAGGAGCTTAGAGAGCTGATTCTTGGCAAATGTGTACCCAAAAAAGAAGGGCAGATAAGGACAATTTTTGAGAGGCAACCCTTTGGTGAACTCGAACGCCTCATT
>PWTP01000076.1 GCA_003563865.1 Dehalococcoidia bacterium | reverse complement strand
CGGCTGCCCACTATTATGCCGTCGGTAAGTTTACCAATCGCGCTGGCCTGTTTGAGTGTAGATATACCAAAACCGGCACACAAGGGGACATCAGTAAGTCGTCTTATTTTTGAAATTAATCCTTCCAGCCCTGAAGGTATCTCCTGGCAGGCTCCAGTCACACCGGTTATTGAAATGAGATAGATAAAACCGGACGCGTTTTCGGCCACTTGAGCTATACGCTCATCAGTGCTGTTTGGAGAAAGCATGTAAATAAGATGCAATCTGTTTTTCCGGCATGCTTCTAATAATTCACCACTGTCTTCCATGGGCAGGTCGGGCACTATTAACCCGCTAATACCGGACAAACGGCAGTTTGTGACAAATAATTTGATTCCAAAATGTAAAATGGGGTTAAAGTAAGACATAAATACCAGTGGCGCCGTAACATTGCTTGACAGGATTGAAGCCACATCAAAACAAGTTTTAATAGTTACACCATTCATAAGAGCCCGATAGCTGGCCTGCTGGATGACCGGCCCGTCACCAACCGGGTCAGAAAACGGAATTCCCAATTCAATAATGTCACAGCCGCTTGCAACCATAACCGGAACCGCATTTAATGTAGCAGATACATCCGGATAACCGGTGGTAATATAGCCGGCCAGGGCTTTGGCTCGCGGTTGTTTAAAAACCCGGTCAATTTTGTTCATTGCTCATCTCCAAAATAAGGCTTTACAATTTCCATGTCCTTATCTCCACGGCCGGAAAGGCAAACCAGTATTATTTCATTTTTATTTATGCCGGCTGCCAGTTTAGCCGAAGTATATACGGCATGTGCTGTTTCAAGAGCCGGAATGATGCCCTCAGTAACAGACAATAACTTAAATCCCTCGAGTGCCTGGGAATCATCCGCGCTCACATATTCAACCCGCCCGCTGTCTTTTAAAAAACTGTGTTCAGGGCCAACCCCCGGATAATCCAACCCGGCTGAAATTGAATGGGTGGGCAACACCTGGCCGTTTTCATCCTGCAGCAGGTATGATTTGGCTCCATGGAGTACCCCGATGCTGCCACAGGCAAGTGTGGCGCCGTGTTGTTTACACTCAAGCCCCCGGCCGGCTGCTTCTACCCCGATGAGCTTTACCCCGGCATCATCAATAAATGGATGGAAAATACCCATGGCATTGCTACCGCCTCCAACGCATGCAACTACATAATCCGGCAGCCTGCCTTCAATCTCAAGCATCTGTTGCCGGGCTTCAATACCGATTACTGATTGAAAATCCCTGACAATTGCAGGATATGGATGGGGGCCAACTACCGAACCCAGTAAATAATGGCTGGTTGAAACATTGGTAATCCAGTCTCTTATAGCTTCGTTAATGGCATCCTTCAAAGTAGAGCTTCCGCTGTTAACTGGTATAACCTTTGCTCCCATCAATTTCATACGCATAACATTTAAAGCCTGGCGTTTAATGTCTTCACCCCCCATGTAAACCACGCAATCAATCCCCAGCATGGCACAGATCGCAGCTGTCGCCACGCCATGCTGTCCTGCCCCTGTTTCAGCTACAACTCGCTTTTTGCCCATCATGACGGCCAGCAACCCCTGCCCGAGGGCGTTGTTTATTTTATGGGCTCCAGTGTGGGTCAAATCTTCTCTTTTTAAATATACTGCCCCTCCGTTGAGCTGTTGGCTGAAGCGCCGGGCAGGGTAAAGCGGTGTCGGCCGGCCGCAGTATGCTTTATGCAATCTGGATAATTCAGCCTGCATGGCTGTATCAGCTTTGAAGCATTGATAAGCCTTGAAAAGTTCATCCAGTGCCGGTATTAATGTTTCAGGTACGTACCGCCCACCATAATTGCCAAAATAACCACATCTTTCTTTCTCAATCATATAACACCCTCCTGACCCATCCTTACTGTTTTTATAAAAGAGATAATTTTATTTATGTCTTTCCGGCTGTTAGTCTCAACGCCGGTGGAAACATCCACTCCCCATGGCCGGGCTGTTTTAATCAACCGGGAGACATTTTCTGCCGTCAACCCTCCAGCAATAATTACTGGATAGCGGGATGCAACTTCTCCGGCAAGCGACCAGTCGAATGCCTGGCCGGTGCCGCCGTAGCTATCAAGAGCCCCGGTATCAAGCAGGCAAACAGGTTTATGCTTCAGGCGGGATTTATAGCCTGTTTCTATTTCACATAATATATTTTTTGAGGTGTGTGCGCCGGTTATATGGATAACCTTGATAACCGGCAACTCTATATCTTTGCAGTAATCCCAGTTTTCATCTCCACTAATTTGAACATAATCAAGCCGGCAGTATGTAGCGATCCGGTTTACGCTGGTCGCTGGAGCGTTAACAAATACACCGACTATTACAGGCCGTTTATCCAGTTTGTTTATTTTATGGATAATCTGAGACGCTGTTTCAACATCAATCCGGCGCCGGCTGGGTGCAAAAACAAGCCCGATAAAATCAGCTCTGGCGTCAGCACAAGCAATCGCATCTTTTATCCGGGTTATACCGCAGATTTTAACCCTGGTCATAACAATAGCTCTCTCATTTTTAAAGCTATATCAGTACTGGTTACCAGTGCACTACCCACCAGGATGGCATTAATGTCCAAATCTTTGATGCCAAGGACGTCCTGACGGTTGTTGAAACCGCTTTCACTGACTACGATACAGTTATCTGGAATAAGCGGCCTCAAACGCCTGGTTGTACCCAGATCTACTTCAAAGGTATCCAGGTTCCGGTTGTTGATGCCTATGATACTGGCACCACAGTCAATGGCTGTATGCAGTTCTTTGAAGTTATGGATTTCCACCAGGCATTCCAGCCCCAGCCGGTTACTGAGCTCGAGCAGGCTGGTGAGTTCATCTTTGGTTAAAGCTGCTGCAATAAGCAGCAGGCAGTCCGCACCGGCTGCACGGGTTTCATATACCTGGTAGGGGTCGATTATAAAATCTTTTCTCAGCAGGGGCGGGCAGCCATCTCCCAGTGCGGTTTTTATTTGCTTCAGATATGAAATATCACCCTGAAAGTAGTTTTTTTCAGTTATAACCGAAATAGCCGAAGCGCCGTTATTAGCATATATTTTTGCCAGGGCAACTGCATCAAAATGGGTTGACAGCAAACCTCTGGAAGGGGAGGCCTTTTTAATCTCAGCAATTAATTTAATGCCGTTGCCAGCCAGTATACGACTGAGACTTTTGGGCGGCCGGGTATTTTCTGCCAGCTCTTTTATTTGTTTCAGCTTTTTACCGGTTTTTAACCCGGCAAGTTCAACCCGTTTATCTTCTAATATTTTCAAAAGCACCGACATTTTTAAGCCAGCTCCCGGCTGAGTTTTATCAAACTATTGAGTTTTTCAAGTGCTTTGCCCTCGCTTATCAGGCTGCGGGATAACTCTACGCCCTCAGTAATGCTTTTTACTCTCCCGCCTACCAGCATGGCAGCTGCTGAATTTAGCAGCACTGCATCCAGGCGGGCCCCCGGTTCACCGGAGAGCACTTTTTCCAAATACACTGCATTATCTGAAGGGGAGCCGCCAGCCAGGAGCCCCGGTGGATGGCGGGTCAACCCCGCATCTTCGGGTGCCATTTCATAACGGTTGAGTTTGCCGTTTTTTACCTCAACCACCAGGTTGTTAGCACATACCGTCATTTCATCCAGGCCATCCAGGCCGTGCACCACCAGAGCGTGCCGGCTGCCCAGCTCTTTTAACACCCCGGCCATTTTTAAGGCCAGGCCATCATTGGCAACGCCTATCACCTGTGCCCGTGCACAAGCCGGGTTGGCAAGTGGGCCAAGCAGGTTAAAAACCGTGCGTATGCCCAGTTCTTTGCGTGGCCCGGCAGCATGTTTCATGGCCGGATGAAACAGCGGAGCAAACAAAAAAGCAATCCCCACCTTTTCAAGGCAAGTGCTGACTGCCCGGGGCGAAAGATCAATTTTTACACCCAGTTCTTCCAGCACGTCGGCGCTGCCACAGTGGCTGGATACCGCTCTTCCACCATGCTTGGCAACTTTAAGGCCGGATGCAGCTGCAACAAAGGCTGCAGCAGTAGAGATGTTAAATGTCCCTGCGCTGTCTCCTCCCATACCGCAGGTGTCTATAACCTGCCCACGGGTTAAAACCTGGATGGCTTTCCGGCGCATAGTTCGCACAAAGCCGATTATTTCTTCTTCAGTTTCACCTTTAAGCCGCAGGGCAGTTACCAGGCAACCGAATTGTGCGCCGGTAATCTTGCCCTCCATTATCTCTTCCATTACCAGAGAAGCTTCTTCTGTAGTAAGCGATTGACGTTCTATCAGGCGGTTGATGGCTTCTTGTATCATTTTACCTTTGCCCCCTCTTGTAAGAAGTTTTCCAGCAGTTCCATCCCGAAACTGGTCATGAAGGATTCCGGGTGAAACTGAACCCCGTAAACCGGGTAACTGGAGTGCTGTAAACCCATTATGGTGCCGTCTTCACACCAGGCGGTTACCTCCAGGCAGGGCGGGAGATTGTCCGGGTCAACGGCAAGCGAATGATAACGTATAACAGAAAAGGGTGAAGGTAGATTCCTAAAAAGGCCTTTATTTGTATGAAATACCCTTGAACTTTTACCGTGACGAATCTCTCTGGCTTGTAAGATTTGACCTCCATATGTATGACCAACGCACTGATGGCCAAGGCAAACACCCAGCACCGGCAGCTGTTTGCCGAAGTGGCAGATTAACTGGTTTGATATCCCTGCATTTAAGGGTGTAGACGGTCCGGGAGAAATAACTATTCTCTCCGGGCCTAACTCGTCAACTTCAGCCAGGCTTATCTTGTCGTTACGCCGTACCTCCACTTTCTGGCCAAGCCCGGCAAAATACTGGTACAGGTTATAGGTGAAACTGTCGTAATTATCAATCAGCAATAACATTGGCTTTACTCCTTTGCGGGCTGTTTTCTGCCTGTTTAATGGCCTGCAACAATACTTTAGCTTTATTTAATGTTTCCTCGTACTCGGCTTGTGGCTGGCTGTCATAAACAATGCCGGCTCCAGCCTGGACATAGGCAGTGCCCTGCCTGACTACCATAGTACGAATAGCAATGGCCATATCCATGTTTCCATTGTAGGAAAAATAGCCGGCCGCACCTGCATAAACACCCCGTTTTTCTTTTTCCTGTTCACTAATAAGCTCCATAGCCCTGACTTTGGGCGCACCCGAAACTGTGCCGGATGGAAAACAGGCTTTCAAGGCATCGAGAGCATTTAATTCCGGGCGAAGCTTGCCTGAGACATTGGTTACCATGTGCATTACATGCGAATAGCGCTCAACGTTCATGAGCTCGCTAACCTCGATGCTGCCGGGCACAGCTACCCGCCCGATGTCATTTCTGCCCAGATCAACCAGCATGATATGTTCAGCCCGTTCCTTTTCATCAGCCAACAGTTCCTGTTCCATCTGTTGGTCTTGAGAGCTGTTCTTACCACGTTTCCTGGTTCCGGCCAGTGGCCGGGTAGTAACAATGCCATCTTCAACTCTGGCCAAAATTTCCGGAGAAGCACCTATCACTTGAAACTGATTAAATTCCAGAAAGAACATGTAAGGTGAAGGGTTAATGCTTCTTAGCGCACGGTAAATGTCAAAAGGCCGGGCACTGGTTTTTTTGGCAAGCCTTTGTGATATAACTACCTGGATGGCTTCTCCGGCTTCGATATACTGTTTGAGTTTAGCCACTGAGGCCTCAAAATCTACGCGTGAGAAGTTAGAAACCGGTTCCAGGCAGGGCAAAGTGCTTTCTGGACTGGTGTCTCGTGGAACTCCTTTTTCAAGGCGGGTGAGCAGATCGTTAATTGTATCTACCGCTTTTTGGTAATTTGCCTCGATATCACCTTCAAGGCAAACGTGGCTGACAATCATTATTTTATGGGTTACATGGTCAAAAACAAGCATGCTGTCGACCAGCATAAACAGTGATTCCGGAAGGCAAAGCGGGTCAGTTTCGGGTGAAGGAAGCTGTTCAAACCGGCCGGCTGCGTCATAAGATAAATAACCCACCACCCCACCGCAGAATCTGGGTAACCCCGGGGTTTTAACATAACCCCGGTAATCAAGGTGTTCGTTTATAAGTGATAAAGGGTCTTTACCAGATTGGTAACTGGTGGAAATCATTTTTACCGGTTCAGTCCCGATAAAACTGTAGCGGGCAATGCGGTCTCCACCGGCCACACTTTCAAGCAAAAATGAAGGTTTGCCATGGTTAATTTTAAGATAGGCTGAAACAGGTGTTTCCATATCGGCCACAATTTCCCGGTAAATTGCAACTTTACGGCCCCGGCCTTTGAGCTTTTTAATTTGTTTGATATCAGGGTGGTACATAAATTTCACTCCGCAAAATAATAAAGCCTCTCGCATAGGGGCGAGAGGCTTTTGTCTTCGCGGTGCCACCCTAATTAACTGTAAAAACAGCTATCTTTTATGAGGTACGGCCTTATAAGCGATACCCTGGGCTTTAATAACGGTGCCCTCTCCGTTAAAGCCTAATCGAGATAAATCTCTTTCGGTTTACAGCTCCCGGGGCCATTCAACTCCTGCATAAAGCACCGGCTCACACCTTGCCCGGCTCTCTGAGCTTTGCATGTGAAGCATACTAATCCCGTTCACAGCTTTTTAATATTAAGCTTGAGGCCAATTATAATAAGGGCATAGCGGAATGTCAAATTACTGCCTAAAATCTTCAAAATTTTACAGCCGATAATATTAATAAATATCCACATTACCGGTGTAAAACATGTGCCAAAAGGGTTATAATAACAGGGTAAGTAAAAGGCAAAGCTATTGCCGGATTATTTAAAGGGAGGCAAAAAATGAATGAATTGCAAAACGTAGATGACGAGGGGCAAATAGTTTCAGCCGATGAAGCGAGCCTCAATGAAAAACAGTTTTTACAGCAGCTATATTCCGGCGCCGGACTTGAGCCGGTAGTTGAAGCCGGCCTTAAAGATTATGATGAGCGCCTGCGCAAAGAAAACAAGTTTATTAACAAAGTGCTTGGTGCCAGTGGTGCAGATATTAAAGGTTATGGCCAGGCAGTGGCTAAAAGAGTGGCCTTTGCTGTTTATAAAATGTTAAACCAGCAGTACGGTGGTAAAGTGGGTGATTTAAGGGCAAATATCAATGCCCTGCAGGAAGAAAGAGACAGAGCAAAAGACAAGTACGATGAACTGCTTGGCAGGGTAGTCGGCATGCTGGGTGAGGAATATAAAGAACTAAGGGCTGATTCCAAAGAATTCATGGAAAAGCTCACCACCACTCTGGGTGAAGATCTGAAAGAGTCTAAAATAGATAAAACCGCTCTGGCCGAAACGCTGGCCGGCATTGATGGCTTAAGAGAAAACATCAAAACACTG
>PWTP01000103.1 GCA_003563865.1 Dehalococcoidia bacterium | reverse complement strand
GCTGGCCAAAGGGGATATCCAAAGAGCTCTTGGTTCGGCAGCTGGTTCATTCGTAGGCTGTATCGCAGGCAGCCTGTTTAAGATTGTTTTAATAATTATCATGGCCGGGTTCTTTATTGCTTCTTTTATTTAGGGCTGCTGGCAGCATGTGGGTAAAATAGTAATCAATTCGTGCCGATGCTTGTCTTGACACGGGTGCCTGCGCGGCCTAAAATCGGTTAGAATTACGCAGGTTTATTGATTATTGTGACAACAAAGCTAAACGCAGTTGCCCAATTGGTAAAGAAAGGCCACGGGGCCTTCCTGCGGCTTTACATTAAGTGTTCAGCAGGGAGAAGTGTAGATTGAAAGCCGGACTTCGCTTTTTTAAAACCAAAGAAGGCGTAGGCGTGCTGGCTATTATTGTCACCGGCCTGCTGGCCATAATGAAGCTGGTGGCCAGTTTTATTACTGGAAGCCTGGGCCTCAGGGCAGATGCCGTTCACAGTGTGGTTGACATGTCCGGGGCGGTTATCGGCCTGGTTGGCATGAAGATTGCTGCAAGGCCGCCGGATAAAGGCCATGCCTTTGGGCACGGGAAAGCTGAAAACCTGGCCGGCACTGTTATCGGCCTGTTGATATTTGGCGCGGCAGTTTTTATTGCCTATGAGGCCATCGAACGAATGGTTTCGGGTGCCGTTATTGAAATGGTCGCCACCGGCATCTATATAACTATCGTTGCCATTGTGCTGAACCTTTCAATAGCCTGGTACGGCTTAAGAATGGCAAAAGCCAATGAATCGGTAGCCCTTGAAGCCACCTCGCGGGACTTGATGGCAGATTCAATGAGCTCAATAGCTGTGTTGTTGGGCCTGATTTTAGTAGCCATAACCGGTAACAGTATATTTGATTCGCTGATAGCCCTTCTGGTTTCGGTTGTTATTCTACGTACTGCAATTATTACCCTGGCTAAATCCGGAGGCGGGTTAATGGACCGGCGCCTGCCGGCTGAAGAAGAAGAAATTATTAGAAGCATTCTTAATAATCATTCAGGCGTAACCAGCTTCCACCGCTTGAGGACCCGCAAATCCGGCAGCGAGCGCTACATTGACCTTAATCTGGTGCTGCCTAAAAGCTATACAGTTGAAAAAGCACACGCGATATGCGATCAGATCGAAGCCGAAATTAAATCCAGGCTGCCGCGCTCAAGAGTTATAATTCATATTGAACCGCATAAAGCAAAGCAGAAAAAAGGCTAGATGGCAAACTATAGTTATTTAATATGGTGGGGCAATTAATCTACTATCCGGGAGTATTGGCCCTCTGTCAGTGCTGCCCCTTCACTGTGTCATGGTCTGCATTTTCGGGATTCCTTAGGCTATACACACAAATAGCGAAAAATACCGCCAGAACAACAAGAAGAACGTTTCTTAGAAAAAGAATCGTCACTGCCCCGGGCTCAAGTGCCATAAGGCCGAAATAATTCAAGGGGAAAATGTAGTAGGTTAGCATGCCGGCCATTATGAAAATCGCCCAGGCGCCATAACGGAGCCTGCCGCTAAGCAACGGCAGCAGTGGTAATAGCCAGATAAGATATTGTGGTGACAACACCTTGTTCGTAATCAGCATAACCGAGCATGCCAGCAGGCAGCAGGCAGCCATTTCTAAAATACAGTATTCTCCCGGAGCAATACGACGGTATATGAGCCAGTAAGACAAAAGCAGGGAGGCTGCCAGCACGAATGTTGATATTACTGCCAGAGTGTCTGCCAGGGGACTGGCCACGTTCCAGGAGCCTGCACTAAATTCTAATTCGATGGTAATTAAACCCAGCTTGTTTGCCATAAGCAAAAGGCCGCTGTAGACAGATTCCAGCTGAACTCCCCTCAGGGCATGATAGTCTAATAAACTCAAAAGACTGCCCGGGCCGGCTATAAGAAAAGGAAGAAATGCCATCAGGCTAACACCGGCAAAAATGCCAATGCCCGACCAAATACGCTTATATTGACGGTTGATGAGGTAATAGGCGATGTATACAGGTGCAATAATCGCCGGGAAAAGCTTGGCCATAGTGCCTAAAGCCAGCATAGCCCAACTGGCCTTATGTTTGCCGGTAGAGAAAAAATACAGGGAAACCAGTACCAGTATAGCCGGGAAAACGTCGTACTTTTGGGCAATAATGGGGCCAATTGCCAGAACTGCCGCTGTATAAACAGCCAGCATCTCCCGGGGTGATTTCTCCTGGTGATTTGCTATACGGTATATCATGTATAGCCCCAGCAGGTTGAAAAGAAATACCTGTATTTGAAAGGCAACAGAAAAGGCCTCCATGCTTGAAGTAAAAAGGAGCGGCAGGATAAAAAAGACCAGAGAGAATGGTGGATATTCCAATGCAAAATCCCTGTATGGGACACTGCCTTCAAGAACCATGGAAGCATATTCGTAGTATATACCTGTGGAAGTGTAGGGCATCTGATAGATAGTATTAAAAAGTAGAGGCAGGATAACAATGTGAACCAGGCCAAAAAAGCCCAACCACCATTTGTGGCTATTGGCCATCTCTTTAAGCTTATCTTTTATGACCTGGGTTCCAGGCAATTTTTCGCTCATAACAAAATACTCTGCACAAAAAGCAACGAGATAACAGTCTATAGTCTAGCCCACCTTTTCTTCATTGGCAAAATGAGATGTCCGGCAATAAACTCTTATTTTTTTATGTTAGGAAAAGTTCAAAAGTGAACTGCTGTAAAATTCAAAAGTGAACTCTCGGGAACCCCTTTAATGGATAGGCAACAGATTGCACCATCCGGTTGTTATGCCATATTCTTACCTCTAATGCATCTCTTGCCACATCAGGGGTTAGATGAACCTCAACCTCCTCTCTAAGAGGCACATATGGAACCGGAATATCATGGTTGAATAGAGATATCTTCCGGTAACCATTGACCATGCGTTTCTCGCGTAAGCAGAACACATCCTTGGTGGATGTAAAGGGTTCGGGAAGGGCAAAGGGCCTGAACAGGCTGTTTCCATCTTTGACGGCCTTGTCAAAGCGAATACCCGGCACTTCTCCGGTAGTGGAGTGAACCTGGTGGTTGTTGTAGCGGTCCAGCTCATCCTTTAAAACAGGGCGAACTTCGTCAATGGTAGCCAGCTTCTCGATAGCGCAGGTCCTGACAATCCGGTCCTGTAACCAGCGGTATGGCCTTTCGACCTTACCTTTGGCTGCCGGTGACAGTGCATAGGATACGTCTACTCCCAGGCATCTCATCACCTGGCGCCACTGAGGGTCGGCCTCATCTGTTTGAAGAACGTGCTTTCTCCAGACGCTGTCTCTGCCCTGAACAAAGCGGAATACCCTTAGAGAGTCCACGTAGTAGCGCAGGGGAATTCCGTAGGCAATCATCACGCTCTCAGCTGCCTTGATGTGGGCCCAGGTGGTTTCTTGTTCAAGGAACTCAGCATAAAGGAGCTTACGGCTAAAGTCATCTATAGAGGTAATTAAAACCCACTTGCTACCGGCATATGGCGACCAGCGATGGTGAGATGCGTCATGCTGTATTAAAGCCCCGGCAGCGGTGGTAATTACCTCTCGGTCATGGGCTTTCTTTCTCGGTTTGGGCTGGTGGCAACCCAGGCTCTTTGCCCGGGCGATGATGGTGGGCGATGATACCCTGATATCCCGTTTGATCAAGCGGTCCCTGATGGCTGCATAGTTGTAGCTGGTAATGGGCAGGGCAGGGTCATCAACCAGACTTTTCTCCAGTATCAGTTCTTGCTTGATCTCTGCTTCAACGTGAGCTGTGAGCCTGGGGTGACTCTCCCTTGCATAGTCGACAGAAAAGCTGTCCGGATCACACCGGTACTGCCCAAGCAAGGCAAAGAATCTCGTTTTGCCAATACCTAAAACTTCCTCAATTGTCGGTCTATCTAATGTGCCCTGGCAGTATGCCTTCAACAATAACTTCACCTGCTCAGGGGTGAATCGCTTGTGTATCTGCTCCATGTCCCAACTCCTTTTTTAGGGAAATGTAGCAGAGTTCACTTTTAAACCTTTATCGGTTCACTTTTCAGCTTTATACGGTTCACTTTTGAATTTTATTTAACAAACCGCATTAATTGTATTGACAACTGGCCTGTTTGTGACTATTATTGAGTCTTATGGCACAGGTTGATAACAAAAGGCCACCGAAATTTATTACCGGGCAGCGGGTTGTTGTGCACCCGGCTGCCG
This sequence comes from Dehalococcoidia bacterium, assembly GCA_003563865.1. Classification (GTDB taxonomy): domain Bacteria; phylum Chloroflexota; class Dehalococcoidia; order Dehalococcoidales; family CSSed11-197; genus CSSed11-197. Next base: position 3,515 of record PWTP01000103.1, on the reverse strand, counting down.
GGGGAAGCAAGACTCCCAGAGATGCTGCCATTGAACCTTTTGCAGGTAAAACGGCGACAGTGCAGGATTATTATTATATCTACAGCCCGGACCGCCGCCAGATATTTTATGTTTACACTGTACGGCTTGCCAGCGGAGATGAACGAGAATTAGTTGCACATGAAGATGAGTTAAGGTCTGTAATAGAGTAGCCTATACTCCAATAGCACTGGCAATACCCCAAATTAAGATAACAGCCAGACAAAATGCTCCGGCAATAGCCAATGTCAATGGCCAGTCAATTACACGGTTTTCATTCTCAGTATATTGGCGGTTGTTACGTATTTTAACGGTTTGCTTTTGCATTGTTTTTGCACCCTTTACTCTATATTTTTCTACATAATATAACGACAGGGAGCAATGGAAGTTAGCTGAAAAATACAATTACGGGTGCACGTAAACCTTTATGATGCTATAATTTTGAAACACTTGTTAAAAACACATCAAGGAGAATTAGTGAATGACCAAGACTATTTTGAAGTCCAAAAAAAGGAGCCTTTTTGGCAAGAAAACCAGGTTCCTGCGAAGGCAAGGGGTTGTGCCGGCTAATGTTTTCGGGCATGGCATTGAATCAATGGCAGTAGAATGCCAGGCAACAGATCTTGAAAAAATCATAAAGGGCGGTACCTCACGTATAATAATGCTGGATGTTGAAGGCGAGAAGAAAAAACGCAGCGTTATTATTAAAAACGTGAGCCACCACCCCATTATTCAGAGCCTGATTCACGTTGATTTTTACCAGGTTAAGATGACTGAAAAAATGACAGCCGATATTCCGCTGGTAATCAAGGGACATGCCCCGGCACTCGATATCAAAGAAAATTTCCTCGACCAGCAGATGAACGAGCTGACTATAGAGTGCCTGCCGGATAAATTGCCATCCAGTATTGAAGTTGATATTAGTGGCCTGGAAGAAGCCGGCCAGTCTATTACTGTTGGTGATCTGGATCCGGGTGAAGGTATAACTTTTGTTACCCCCGGGGATTACATGATTGTACGGGTTGCTCATGCTGCCAGGGTTGAAGAAGAAGTAGAAGAGGAAGAAGAGCTTGAAGCGGTAGCCGGAGAAGAAGCCGAAATGCCTGAAAAGGCCACTGAAGAACCTGCTTCTGAAGAATAATATGGCTTGAGTTTTTACTCAAAACACTAATTGCCCGCTATCGGTTAAAAACCGGGCGGGCAGTTGTTTTTATATGGTTACCTTTAACCAAATATCAACCTTATCCCCAGATTGACCATTAATGAAGTGGCAACGGCATACAGTAAAATGCTTATAAAAGAGTAAGCCAAAAGCCGGCCCGGAGTCACGTCAAGCACTCTGGCTATAGCAGCCACTACCCAGGCTCCAACCACGGGTGTTGCCAGTAGCACAAACAGATTACTATATGCCTTTGCAAAATAGCCCAAACGGCCCAGGGGGCGCAGCCTCAGCTTTTCCAGCCAGCGGCCGATCCATTTTACCCGTTCCAATTGACGGTGCAGGTAGATAACCAGTGGAATGGCGGTAAAGTTACCCAATGTCGACCATATGACAGCAGACGGATAGTCCATTCCCATGGCAATAGCTGCAGGTACGGCCAGGTATACTTCAAAGTATGGAAAGAATCCAATGAACCATACTGCTGCAGCCTTTCCGATGTACTCTATCATATTTCAACTACTTGAATATTAACCCGATAATTGAGTTTTACAAGATCTATAGTTTGTGGAAATGCCCCAGGTTGCCGGAAAAGACTATTAGTGTTACTTAACCTTTTTTGCTTTTCGTACGACAGCGCAAGCAATTCCCCAGGTAATCACTGCCAAGGATATTGCCATGATAGCACACAAAAAGGTTGCATCAAACCAGAATCCTTGAGGAAACATCATTATCAGGTAATCTGTTGCCGGGTTGAGCAACCACAGGTCATTGGCAAAACTTATCAGGTGGAATTGCAGGAATAGCCAATTAAAATCTACCAGGGCAGTTAAACCCAGAACTCCAATTATCAAAATAGTAAGCATGCTGCCGTATATTGCGTTTTTTAACAGATTTTGCCATTCATGTGTCCGCCGGGTCAAAAATACCGCGCTGAAACCCAGAATATACAGGCCGGTGAATAACAATACAGTGTAATTGAGCTTCACCAGGTCTTTGACATCTTTCAGGTGCAATACTTCCCGCTCATTAAAAAGCTCAAATGGTTCACCATTTTTGGTTACCACAATATCTATCAGTTCTTCACCTGAATTAAAGTAACTGATAAGCTCGCGGCTGGCCAAATCAAGTTCAGAGCGTTCAAGGCCGGTAGTTTCTTCTACGCCGTATTTGTCAAAGCCGTAACTATAAAGCGGCTGGCAATTAAACGCCACCGTCAGGCTGAGAGAAATAAACAACAGCGGCAGACTGATAATGAACAGGATGTGTGATATTGTAAATAAAGATCTCTTCATTTTACTCAAGTACTATTTTACACTACCCGGCCATAAAAAGTTTGGCATTAGTATTAGGAGCGGGCTTTATAAAAGTAGCCGGGCATTGCTATAATTACCATTGTGAGTTTTACCCACCTTCATGTCCATACCGAATACAGCCTGCTTGATGGCATGTGCCGTATACCCGAGCTTGTAAACCGCGCTAAAGAACTCGGCATGGATTCTATTGCCATTACGGATCATGGGACCCTTTACGGAGCAATCCAGTTTTACCAGGCGGCCAAAGATATCGGCATCAAACCGATTATTGGTTGTGAGGCCTATATGGCAATTGATAGCCGGCATGGCCGCAGTAGTGCTGACCGGGAGAACTACCACGTTGTGCTGCTTGCAAAAAACAAGGCCGGTTATAAAAATCTTATTAAGCTGGTTACCCTGGCCAACCTGGAAGGTTTTTATTATAAGCCCCGTCTGGATAAAGAAATTCTGGAAAAACACAGTGAAGGCCTGATATGTTTAACCGCCTGTATTGCCGGCGAAATTCCCCGCCTTATTTTAAATGGACGTTTATCCGAAGCACGGGAGTCGGCCCTTTGGTATAAACAGGTATTTGGTAATGATTTTTACTTTGAGGTTCAACGCCATCCGCTTCCTGAACTTGAGCAAATTAACGAGGAGCTTATACCGCTTGCGCGGGAACTGGACATTCCGGTGGTAGCTACCAATGATGTCCATTATATTCATCCCGAAGATTCAGGCCCACATGAATTACTTCTGTGCATCGGTACAAACTCTACTATCGATGATGAAAAACGCAAGAGAATGGGTGGCGATTGTTTTTATCTGAAAAGCTCAGAGGAAATGGCCGAGCTTTTTCAAGATATACCTGAGGCAATTGAAAACACCGGTGTAATCGCCGATAAGTGCAAACTTAAACTCGAATTTGGCCGGCTGCAACTTCCCGAGATATATATTCCGGATGGCAACAAACCTCTTAAATACCTGGAAGAACTGTGCCGTAAAGGGCTTGAGCGTTTTTATCCAAATGCTAGCCAGGACAT
>PWTP01000179.1 GCA_003563865.1 Dehalococcoidia bacterium | reverse complement strand
AATTAATGACATTTATCTAAAAGCAACTCCTTTTTAATTTGTTTTACCGGGTATATGATGCATACAACAGTTACTTATTCATAGTTGTGGGGCCGGCATGATAAGTTCCAAGTGTATTTTATACTTTTTAGGTGTGTGGTGCCAGTTTTTTACCCGGCATATTACTAATTGACGTATGCGCCAATCATTATCTATAATGAGCATTTGGTTGACACAGACAGGTAAATCTGCCAAAATGGTGCCCGAGTGGCGCAACGGTAGCGCAACCGACTTGTAATCGGTAGGTTAGCGGGTTCGAGTCCCCTCTCGGGCTTAACCCTTTGTTAACTGTTGTATGGTGGCATGGAGGAGTGCCGGAGTGGCCAATCGGAGCAGACTGTAAATCTGCCGCTCGGAAGGGCTTCACAGGTTCGAATCCTGTCTCCTCCACCATTTAATTCACGCTGGACACAAGGCAATAGGTGCATGTATAATTACTGAGTTGTTGCCCACATAGCTCAGTAGGTAGAGCACGTTCTTGGTAAGAACGGGGTCATCAGTTCGAATCTGATTGTGGGCTTTTTATCAAGACAGGTAAATAATTAACATAATAAGCAATTAAAGGGGGCTTAAATGGCAAAACAGAAGTTTGATAGGACGAAACCACATTGTAACGTGGGCACTATTGGACACGTAGATCATGGCAAAACAACATTAACCTCGGCGATCACTATGGTGCTGGCAAAGCATATTGGTGGCCAAAATGTGTATCGAGATTTTGCTACCATTGATAATGCGCCTGAGGAAAAAGCCAGAGGCGTGACCATTGCTATTGCTCATATCGAGTATGAGACACCGAAACGTCACTATGCGCATATCGACTGCCCCGGCCATGCCGACTTTATTAAAAATATGATTACCGGCGCTGCTCAAATGGATGGAGCTATTCTGGTGGTCAGCGCTCCTGATGGCCCTATGCCTCAGACCCGTGAGCATGTGCTGCTTGCACGCCAGGTAGAGGTTCCGGCAATTGTTGTTGCTTTAAACAAGGTAGATCTCATGGAAGATGAAGAACTTCTTGAGCTGGTTGAATATGAAGTAAGAGACCTGCTGAGTAAATACAATTTCCCCGGCGATGATGTCCCTGTAGTCAGGGTTAGCGCTCTCAAAGCCCTCGAATGCGGCTGTGGAACGGAAGAGTGTCAGTGGTGTGGTGGTATTTTAAAACTGATGAACGCTGTTGATGAATATATCGAGGTTCCAACACGTCCCATGGATCAGCCCTTCCTGCTTTCAGTTGAAGATGTTTTCTCAATCAAAGGCCGTGGCACCGTTGCCACCGGACGGGTAGAGCGTGGCGTTATTAAGGTTGGTGAAGAAGTCGAGATTGTAGGTTTGCATCACGAGCCGCGGAAGGTGGTTGTTACCGGTGTTGAAATGTTCCATAAACTGCTTGACCGGGCAGAACCGGGCGATGCCGTTGGTATTCTGTTAAGAGGTGTTGACAGGGACGATGTTGAACGTGGACAGGTGCTGGCAGTACCAGGAACCATCAAGCCTCATACTTATGCCGATGCAGAGGTTTATGTTCTGGCTAAAGATGAAGGTGGTCGTCATACCCCGTTCTTTAATGGCTATAAACCCCAGTTCTATATTCGCACTACCGATGTTACCGGAGAGATTGAGCTCGAAAAGGGTGTTGAAATGGTAATGCCCGGCGACAACACCAAAATGAAAATCAAACTTATTTACCCGGTTGCCATGGAAAAAGGTTTAAGGTTTGCTATCCGTGAAGGAGGCCGAACCGTAGGCGCAGGCACCGTCACCGGTATCATAGAATAAAATGGCAAAAAAAGGTGAAGCGCGAGTAATAATCACTCTGGCCTGCAATGATTGCAAAGAGCGTACTTATACTTCAGAAAAGAATAAGCGTAACGATACTCAAAGGCTGGAGTTGAACAAATATTGTCCACGGTGCCGGGCTGCCAAAATGCACCGGGAGGTCAAGTAGTCTTTCGAGGCGTTTATCATGTCAAATAAACCGGTTGAGAAAAAGCCCTCTCGTTTCAGTATATTTAAAGACGTATTTAACGAGTTGAAAAAAGTCACCTGGCTTACCAGGCGGGAGACCGTGTATCTTACGGGCCTGGTTTTGGTAGTGGCCGTATTTATGGGGATTGTTCTTGGCCTGATTGATTGGGGTTTTAGTACATTGGTAGATAAGGTGTTTGTCGGTGGGTAATATGCCGGGTACAGCAGAATCAAAAACGGTAAACGGGGAAATGAAATGGTATGTAGTGCATACCTATTCCGGCTATGAGGAACGTGTATTAAAAAACCTGGAGCAGCGCCGGCGCAGCATGGATATCGAAGGTGATATTGAAGAAGTCCTGATTCCTAAGGAAGAAGAAGTTGAGATAAAAAACGGGCAACGCTGCAAAGTAAATAAAAAAATACTACCCGGGTATATATTAATACGCATGCGTTTGAACGATTTGAGCTGGGGCATTGTTAGAAATACCCCGGCTGTGACCGGGTTTGTTAGCAGCGGCAATAAGCCGGTACCTCTGGCTGAAAATGAAGTAGGCTGGATCAAGAAACAGGTGGAAGCAGAAGCACCGAGGGTTAAGGTTGGCCTGCGCCAGGGCCAGAGTGTCCGGGTGGTTGATGGCCCTTTTATAGACTTTATTGGTACGATTGACGAGGTGGACTCTGAAAAAGGCAAAGTAAAAGTACTACTTTCTCTTTTTGGGCGTGAAACACCCGTACAATTGGACTTTCTGCAGATAGAAAAGCTTTAATTTAAATAGAGGTTGTATTCATTTGGCTAAGAAAAAGGTAAAAGCAAAAATCAAGTTACAGATAGAAGCCGGAAAAGCTAATCCGGCGCCACCCATAGGGCCGGCATTAGGCCAGCATGGTGTTAATATTATGGGGTTTTGCAAGGAATATAATGAGCGGACATCCAAGTACGCCGGCTCCATTATTCCAGTAGAGATAACCGTATATGCAGACCGGTCCTTTACTTTTGTTACCAAAACTCCACCGGTATCAGACCTGTTGAAAAAAGCGGTGGGCAGGGAGAAAGGCTCAGGAACTCCCGGAAGGGAGGCGCCGATCATGTTATCCAAAGACAAACTGAAAGAAATAGCGGGGGTAAAATTACCTGATCTTAACGCTTATGATATTGAGTCTGCTGAGCGTATAATAGCTGGTACAGCCCGTAATATGGGAATCAAGGTAGAAGAATAAATTATGACACAAAACAGTAAAAGTTATCAGGCAGCTGTAAAAGCTATTGAAAAAGAAAAAAGTTATTCGCCGGTTGAAGCTCTTACTCTGGCAAAAGAAATTTCCCGGGTAAAGTTTGATGAAACAGTTGAACTGCATCTTAAAATGGGGCTTGATCCTCGTAATTCAGCTCAGCAATTGAGGGGAGTGGCCTTGTTACCTGCCGGTTTGGGTAAGACTGTTCGGGTGCTTGTCTTTGCCCAGGGCGAGGCAGTGAAAATTGCTGAAGGAGCCGGGGCCGATTATGCAGGTGGTGACGAGCTGGTCAAAAAGATTGAAGATGGCTGGACCGAATTTGATACCGCTATTGCAACACCGGATATGATGGGCCGGGTTGGTAAACTCGGCAAGATACTTGGTCGCAAAGGGCTTATGCCCAATCCCAAAGCCGGAACTGTTGTACCGGCAGAAGATTTGCCCAGAGTGATAAACGATGCACGCAAAGGGCGCGTTGAATTCAAGCTGGACCGTACAGCCATCGTTCATGTGCCAATCGGTAAAGTCAGCTTTGAAGTAGATAAGCTTAAAGAAAATCTTTATGCTGTTGTTGATGCAATATTAAAAGCCAAACCTGCTGCTGCTAAAGGGCAATATATCAAGAGTGCCTTTGTTACTACCAGCATGGGTCCGGGTATCAAAATGGACTTAAAAGAGGTTATGGCAATTACCATTAGCTAGACAAAGGGTTTAAAAAATTAAATATTTATACTTTCCCAAGACAGTGGGTGCCTTATAAGGCTTAATTGTGGCCTGCCGAGGAAAGTCTTGAAAGAATAGGTCTTTTGGGACATTTTCCTTGTGAGCAGCACAAGGATTTTTTATTTATTACAGCAAGCGGAGGGGCCAATGACTAAAGAGAAAAAGGTAAGAGAACACAAGGTTAAAATTGTTGAAGAGGTTGCAGAATCTCTTAACAAAAGCCAGGTAGTAGTTGTTACCAATTATTCGGGCATGTCAACAGCTGAGCTTACTGCGTTAAGACGCAAACTTAAGAACGCAGGAATAGACTATAGAGTAGTAAAAAACACTCTGGCACGTTTTGCTGTTGATAAAAGTGAAAAGGAGTTTGACCGCAATATATTTGATGGACCTGTTGCAGCTGCTTTTGGTTATGATGATCCGGTTTTGCCGGCCAAGCTGCTTCATGATTTTGCTAAAAGCACTAATTCTGCATTAACTGTTATCGGAGGCGTACTGGGTGATACTGTGCTTTCGGCTGATGAAGTTAAAGACCTGGCGCAGTTGCCACCACGCGAAATACTGCTGGCCAAAGTAGTAGGAAGCATTCAATGGCCACTAACCGGGCTGGTAACCTGTCTTTCCGGCCCTTTAAGAGGGCTGGCTTATATATTACAGGCAAGAATAAAACAACTTGAGGAGGTTAAATAAATGTCTGACAAAAAAACTGAAGTATTGGAAATTATCAAAGGGATGACCGTGGTGGAACTGGCTGAATTGGTTAAGACTTTGGAGACTGAATTTGGTGTTAGCGCTGCTGCTCCGGTAGCGGCCGCAGCTCCAGCTGCAGGTGGCGATGAAGCAGCTCCGGCCGAAGAAGAAAAGACCGAGTTTGATGTTGTCTTAAAGAGCATTGGTGAGAACAAGATCAATGTTATCCGTGCCGTGCGCGAATTAACCAGTCTGGGGCTTAAAGAGTCAAAGGATCTGGTTGAAGCAGCACCAAAAACGGTTAAAGAAGCCGTTGGCAAAGACGAGGCTCAGACAGCCAAAACTAAACTGGAAGCAGCCGGAGCAACTGTCGAAGTTAAGTAAGCTTGCTTTAACAAAATATCCGTAATAATATTTAAGTGCTTCTTTAGTAAATAGTCCGCAAAACAAAGGTGGTGAGCTATGGGTGGATCAGTTGCAGTTGCGATTCTGGCGGCAGTTTTTATCCTGCTGGGTTTGGTTTTGCTGTGTTGGGGACGAAAAGAGGAGCGGGATTATTACGATGCTGTTGCCCGTAGGCCAGATGCCCGGGAGTTTATAACCCGGTTTCCGGCACGACCTGAACCGGCAAGCTTAAAAATTGGCGGGTATATAAGTATGGTTTTGGGCATAGTGCTTTCTTTTTTGGCTCTTGCTTTCTGGCTTGCCGGATAAACAGTAAAAGATTAAAGCAGAACAATTTGGGTGCAGTGATATTGGTTAATATTTGCCAGTATGAAAAACCCTTATCATTATTTCTAGGTAAACTGTCTCGGGCGGTATTGTATGGCTTCGGCTATATGATGAGCTTTAATAATATCACTTTCATCGAGGTCAGCAATAGTCCGTCCCAGTTTAAGAATACGGTGATAGGCGCGTGCTGAAAGATGCAGTTGCCGCATGCCTTCTTTTAGCAGATTGCGTGCTGCTTCATCGGTTGTACAAAATTCTTTGATCTCATGAGGGAGCATTTCAGCATTAGCTACCCTCAAATGGTGTTTGAAACGTTCCAGTTGCCGTTTGCGGGCCAAAGTTACTCTTTTTTGGACACTGGCTGATGATTCCCCCAGCCTGTCAGAGGTAAGTTTTTCGTAATTGACGTAGGGAGCATTGACAAAAATGTCCATTCTGTCGGTAAAGGGGCCACTAAGACGCTGCTGATAGCGTGAAATAATTCCCGGAGAACAGGAGCAGTACTTAACCGGGTCATTGAAAAATCCGCACGGGCAGGGATTCATAGCGCCTACCAGCATGAAGTTAGAAGGGAACGATACAGTACCTCTTACACGGCTTATGGTGACATGTTTGTCTTCAAGCGGTTGGCGCAACAGCTCAAGCCGTGCCTGGCCAAATTCGGGAAGCTCATCTAAAAATAGCACTCCCCGGTGACTCAGGCTAATTTCTCCGGGTTTAGGCCATGAGCCGCCTCCTACCAGGCCAGCATTGGAAATTGTATAGTGAGGTGCCCTGAAAGGGCGGTTAAGCAAAAGCGGGGTTTCTTTGGGCAGTAATCCACTGATGCTATATATTTTTGTAGTTTCCAGTGCTTCATCACGGGTCATGGGTGGCATTATTGATGGTAAGGCACGAGCGAGCAATGTTTTGCCACTGCCGGGTGGTCCGGCCATAATTAAGTTATGAGCACCGGCTGCAGCCACTTCAAGCGCCCGCTTTATATGTTCCTGACCTTTAATGTGGGCCAGATCTATCACATTTTCAGGTAGGTAGCAGTCATCTTTCATTTCAATGCACTTATAGCACTCTAAAGCCTCACCACTGGATAAACTGTCTGACATGTTACGCAGGTTAATGAATGGAGTAATATTGATTCGGTCAACCAGAGCTGCTTCAGCTACATTTACCGCCGGAACTATCACCCTTGACACTTGCTTTTCTTTAGCCAGGGCAACCATAGGCAAAATGCCGTTAGTATGCCGCAGGCTGCCATCAAGTGAAAGCTCGCCCAGCAGAAGTGTATCGGCAATGTCTGCCTTTGATTGCCCGGAGCTGAGCAGAATGGCCATTGCTATAGCAATATCATAAGACGGGCCGGCTTTTTTTAAATCTGCAGGAGCCAGATTTACGGTTATGCGTTTACCGGGAAAAGAAAAACCTGAATTACGGATAGCAGCCCGAACTCTCTCGCGGGCTTCCTGGACAGCCGTATCCGGCAAACCTACAATCGTAAAAGAGGGAAGACCGGGGGAGATGTCAACTTCAACTTCTACAATAGCACCTTCAAGGCCGATAAGTGCGCAGCTGAATACTTTGGCAAGCATGCTTTTTCAGGGTAATGGTAACTGGAACCGGCCTGAGTGTCAATTAATACCTGTTTTATTATATCCCGGCACACCAATGTTCAACCGGCAAATTCACTGCTAAATAAACTTAATTGAGAAAGTGTTTACCGGATTATTCTTAAAATCCTGTATACTGGCTGTAACGCCTGGCTATATCAATGCCGATATCAGCAACTTCACCGGCAGTTTTACCGATAGCTACGAAAAGCGGCTCCTTTCCCCACCCGTCACCTTCATAGAAGATCCGGGGTAAACCGCCTGATTTTTGCACCAATGTCTGAATTTTCCAGGGCATTGACTTGCCATCTACACTGGTTACTCCTTCCGGTTCAATGGTCCGGTCGATCCAGCCAAATAACCAGCCATAGGCCAAACAATATGATTTAGCAATTTCTATGATGGCTTCATTGCACTTAAAGTTTATTCCGGCATCGATTTCAGGCTCATATTTACGGGCTTCAATTATTAGGCGGGCCATATGATCCGAAGCTCCAAAAGCAGGCGGGCCGGAAGCTTTAGGAAATCCTCCAACTGCAGTTATCCGGCCATCAACCGCAGCCACATCATGGCATGTTTTGGCACCAGGTAAAGCATAAACCAGGTTTACCCTTACTTCAGGGATAAGGGCTGCAAACTCCCTGCAGTTTTCCAGTTTATGTATTGCTGTTACCAGATTACCCAGTATTTCTTCATCTTTGTGTTTATTCATTTTCAGCTCCTAGTGTGGAAAAATAGGCTGCCCAAAATGGGTCAACCGCTACCGGTTTTAGTTCTTCCCGGTTGCCGTTATTACGTATAAACACTTTGTCCCCATCGGTGATCTCTCCAATTATCCAGGCAGGAATGCCGTTTTTTTCAAAATCGTT
>PWTP01000121.1 GCA_003563865.1 Dehalococcoidia bacterium | reverse complement strand
TTTAGGTTAACAAAATAAGGCCTTCTTTTTTAAAAAAGAAGGCCTTATTTTGTTAACCTAAAATAACAGCCTTTCAACTTTTATTGATAGCTAAATAAAATAGCCGTATATAAAACGGCTGAACCCTTAAAAATATCCAAAAATGTTTTGGGTAATGTCTTCTTTTTGGAGTATAATATAAACAGTTTATGACTTCCGAGGTATTTTACCGGCGCTGGCGACCCCAGAATTTAAGTAATGTTGTGGGGCAGGAGCATGTTACCCAAACACTGCTCAATGCACTTAAAACCGGGCGTATTTCGCATGCCTACCTTTTTTGCGGGCCAAGAGGCACAGGCAAAACCAGCACCGGCCGAATACTTGCCAAAGCCATTAACTGCCTGGCCGGAAACGGCACCGGAGAACCCTGTAACGAATGCAGCATGTGTCTGGCAATTACTGAAGGCCGATGCATGGATGTAATAGAGATAGATGCAGCTTCAAATACTGGTGTTGATGATATTCGTTCACTCAAAGAAAAGGTTAGCTATTCACCTGGCGAAGCACGTTACAAAGTATACATTGTAGATGAAGTGCATATGCTATCAAATAATGCTTCCAATGCTTTGCTCAAAACCCTTGAAGAGCCACCGCCACAAATCATTTTCATCCTGGCAACCACTGAATCTCATAAACTTATACCTACAATCTTGTCCCGCTGCCAGCGCTTTGATTTCAAACGGCTAAGCTATATTGACATCGTCAAAAAGCTGGATGACATCTGCCAGAGTGAAGGCCTTACTATTGAACCCGGAGCATTAAACCTGGTCGCACGCAGCGCAACCGGCTCTTTAAGAGACGCTGAAAATCTGCTTGAGCAAATATATATTTATTACGGAAATACATCTTCTAAAGAACAAGTTCAAGCACTGTTAGGCAATACGGGCAACGAATATGCCCGGCAACTGGTCTCTTCTATAGTCAGCCGGGATACCGCCAGGGGCCTCAAACTGATAAACGAAGCAGAAGCAAGTGGAGTCGACCTTAAACAATTCACCCGGGAGATTACCTTGTATCTGCGCGGATTGCTGCTTGTAAAAAGCGGCTGCAAAGAAATCAGTGATTTGACCGATGAAGAAACTTCTCACCTGAAAAGCCTGGCCAGTAACATAAACCCGGATCAATTGCTTAAAGCCATTCGACTGTTTGCCGAGGTTAGAATAGAAAACTATTCCACTTTGCCGCTTGAGTTAGCCCTGGTAGATACCACTTTGAATTGCCAGACACATACTTCCGGCACTCCAGCAACTGCCAAACAAAAACCTGCTGAAGCTTCAAGCGACAAAACTCCACAAAAAACCGCCGGCACCGGCTCTGACTCGCTAGAACAAACCGGGCCTTCACCAGCTAACACGCCGGCCTTGCCAGCTGAAAAGGAGAAGGCTTCTGTAGCAGAAACACCAGAAAAGAAGGCTCCCATGGCGAATGAAACTCAACCGGCCTCCAAAGCTTCGTCGAAAGAAACTGCCCCGGTAGATGCGCTTGAGACCTATTCAGAATACGAATTACTGTTAAGAAATTGGAATCAGATGCTCGAGCTGGCACCGGACGCCTTGAAAAGAAACCCTTCATTTGAAGTGTCACCCCCGGCATTGCGGTTGGTATCGGCACTTATGCGAAACTCAGTCAGGCTGGTATCGTTCGGAAATGATACCCTGGTGCTTGCTTTTAAGTTCAAAATACACAAAGAAAAAATGGAAAACAGCAACAATAAACGAACAGCCTGTCAGATCGTTTCAACTTATATAGGCCGGCCGGTTACAATCAAGTGCATCCATGAGCCCGAAAAAAATCACCTGGTACGGGCAGCTCAGGAACAACTGGGTGCAAGAATAATTAGTGTGGAGGAAAAATGAACCTGTCAATGATCAAACAAGCCATGGAATTAAAATCTAAAATGGAAAAGGTGCAGAAAGAACTGGCCAAAACCAAAGTCGAATCCAGCGCAGGTGATGGGCTGGTTACTGTAACTGCTAATGGCCAGCAGAAGGTCCTTTCTATCAAAATCGACCCTGCAGCCATAGACCCGTCTCAACCCGACAAGCTTGAAAAACTGGTGTTAAAAGCAGTAACCGGCGCGCTGGATGAAGCCAAAAAAATATCTAATGAAAGACTGGGGGAGATTACTGGCGGCATGAAAGTCCCGGGTCTTACTGAATAAAGGATAATCATTGAACCAGAAGCACAAAACAATAACCGACTCTGTCTCCCGCCTGATCAGCGAGCTGAGCAAATTGCCGGGTATCGGCCCCAAAAGCGCACAGCGGCTGGCATATTACCTTTTGAGAGCCAGTGAAGAAGAAGCCGGTAACCTGGCCGAGGCCATTTCTGCCATTAAAACTAATACCCGGTTATGTTCGGTATGCTATAACATTGCTGATGACCAAAAGTGCCCGGTTTGCTCAAGCACGACCAGAGAACCCGGTATAATCTGTGTAGTGGAACAGCCACAAGATATACTGGCCCTTGAACACGTAGGGATTTTTGAAGGAGTATATCATGTATTGCACGGAGCAATAGCCCCATCCGATGGTATAGGCATAAACAATATACGTATTAAAGAGTTAATAAAAAGAATAGAAAACGGGAAAATTTCAGAAGTTATCATAGCTACTAACCCCACCACTGAAGGCGAGACCACTGCTTTATATCTTTACCGGCTTATTTCACCAATGGGCATTCATGTTACCCGGCTGGCCCGCGGTTTGCCTTTTGGCACAGAACTGGAATATGCCGATGATGTCACCCTTTGCCGTGCACTTGAAGGCCGGCAGGATTTTTAACAAGCTGTATAAAGCCTGGCAATGACTGACTGTTTGTATAACCTTGCTCCCGTTGATGCAGATTTTGCCCGGTAACCATAATGCCAGAGTTTTGTACTAAATAAAACGGCTTATGAGTTAAAAACTCTTGATTCCCCCTGCAGCGCGGTGGATCGCAAATAATGCTATCAGAGAACTTGAAAGTTCAGCAATAAAACGAAGGTTTAAAATTTTATGAGCTGCCCAAGAGAATATCAAACCGAAGCTGTGATAATTCGTAAAATGCGTCTGGGAGAGGCAGACAGAATTATCACTTTATATACTCCTTTCTACGGGAAACTTCAGGCGGTGGCTAAAGCAGTGTGCAAACCAAAAAGCAAGCTCAGCGGCCATCTCGAATTACTGGCTTACTCCCAGGTAACTCTAGCCCGGGGCAAGAAACTAGACACGATAATAGGCAGTCAAACGATTAATTCATTTCTACCCCTGAGAAAAGACCTTAATATAACCTCCTGCGGCCTGTATCTGGCCGAACTGGTAAATTTGTTTACTGCCGAGGCCGATAATATTGATAACCACCATTTGTTTTACCTTTTGGTTAATACACTGGAACGTTTAAGCCAGGGGGCCAACAGCCATTCATGTCTGCGTTATTTCGAGATTCAGCTTCTAGAGCAGGCCGGATACCGCCCTCAATTAAAAGTTTGTTCTTCCTGCCATACTCCTCTTAAACCGGTAATCAACACCTTCTGCCCTGCTACCGGTGGCATTATATGCCCCCGGTGCAGCTTTAAGGAGACTGTCTCTTATTCTATTTCTGTCAATGGACTAAAAGTGTTCAGGCTTTTTCAAGATTGCGACATGTCTACCGCACTGCGCTTGAAACTGACCGGTGAACTGAATACAGAGCTTGAAGGGTTAATCAGAAATTATTGCTACTATATACTGGAAAGAGAAATAAAATCCTGCGTCTGGCTGGACAATTTAAAATAAAGTGGCGCTGTGGCTTTACTCAGGCACTGTTTATAAAATATAATAGCCCCAAGTATACTTTAATCATTAGTTTGATAAATAGGAGACACATGACTTCACGACTCGAACGCTTGATCAACCTGCGTCAGGAAAAAATCGAACGATTACGCCAACAGGGCATAAATCCCTATCCTAACAGCTATCATCACACTCACACTACAACTGAGGCTGCAGATCTTTTGCTTGCTAAAGAAACCGATGGCGCTGAGCCAGTTGAAATAAGCCTTGCCGGACGTATTACAGCTTTGAGGCGTATGGGTAAAATCTCCTTTGCAGATTTATCCGATGGAAAAGGAAGACTGCAACTCTTTTTCAAACCGGAGAACCTGATGAATAACTCTTACGAGATGTTTAAGGAGCTTGATATCGGTGACTTTGCCGGTGCTACCGGCAAAGTATTTAGAACCCGCTCGGGAGAACCAACCCTCGAGGTAACTAATTTAGTTTTGTTATGTAAATCTATCGAACCACTACCGGAAAAATGGCATGGCCTAACCGATGTAGAAACCCGGTACCGCCAGCGCTATCTGGATCTTATCAGTAATCCTGGTGTTAAGCAGGTATTTATCACCCGCAGTAAAACCGTCTCCTGTATAAGAGATTTTATGGACAGTAAAGGCTTCATCGAGGTAGAGACACCGGTGCTGCACGGCTCAGCCGGTGGTGCGCTGGCAAAACCTTTCATCACCCATCATCACAGCCTTGACCGGCAATTGTACCTTCGTATTGCGCTGGAATTACCACTTAAACGGCTTATAATAGGAGGCTTTGACAAGGTATACGAACTTGGCAGAATATTCAGGAACGAAGGTATATCCACCCGTCACAACCCTGAGTTCACCATGATGGAGAGCTACGAAGCTTATGCCGATTACCGTGATGTAATGACAATGGTAGAAGAGCTGGTCTCTTTTGTAGCTAATAAAGTCACCGGCAGTTATAAGACAACCTTTGGTGATACAGAGATTGATTTTACACCTCCCTGGCGGCGCTGGGATTTAAGAGAAGCCCTGAAAGAAACAAGCGGGATTGATTTCGTTGCATGCGATGATTCAGACAAGCTAAAGGCTTGCATGACACAACTAGGCATTGAGTTTGATCCTGACAGTAATTGGGCCAGACTTATTGATAACCTGTTGAGCATTTATATCGAACCCAAGCTGACTCAACCTACATTTTTAATCGATTACCCTATTGAGATGTCACCACTGGCTAAAACCAAACCCGGCAACAACAGTATTGTTGAGCGCTTTGAAGCTTTTGCAGGCTGCATGGAAATAGCTAATGCTTTTTCTGAACTCAATGATCCGATAGAACAAGAAAAACGTTTTGTTTTACAGGCCCAGCAGTGTCATGGAGAAGAAGAAGAATCAGCCAAAAATATTGACTATGATTTTCTTAAAGCAATGGCATTTGGCATGCCGCCAACCGGCGGGCTGGGTCTTGGTATCGACCGGCTGGTAATGCTGCTTGCCAACCAGTGCTCAATTAGAGATGTAATTCTTTTCCCCCAGCTTAAAGAGAGAGGATAAACATGAATATGACAGCAAACACGACAGAAAAATCAAAGGTGGCTGAAGAACTCGGCAGCACTATTGCAATCTGGTCTTTATCAACTTCGGAAACCATTGTGAGTGAACTATTTGAGTTCCTTTATGATAAAGGCTTAACCCGGGATAAGTATTTTGATATTCACATGGAAATACTGACTTTTTTTCTGTTGAATTTCCAGCGTTTTGCAGTGGATAAAGGTGGAGAAAAATTACTTAAACTGCTGCATGCTGAAACTGCTGATTCCGCTATAAGAATGGTTTTAGTCCAGCTGAATAGCTATCGCGACAGTAATCTTGAAAATACTGTTCAATATGCGCTTGATTATTATAACCGGGCAGCCGTTGACTACGACTGCTGCCAGGTGCTGGTTGAATCGACCCCTGATTATGAGGGTGAACGCACGGTAATCGGCAAACTGAGCGCCCGAATTGCTAAAATATTAAATGAGCCCTTTATTGCAGAGGTAAACGATCTTATTTCTGTCATAGCAACTGAAGCCCTGGCCGAGTCAGGCTTGAAAAATAAAGTGGAAAAATTATCTGCCGCACTCATTTGAAATGTCTCGCTTTAGGAGATGATTAAATGCTTGATATAAAATTTATACGTGATAATACCGATAAAGTCCACAGAGCAGTCAATGCCCGTAATGATACCGCGCCTATTGATGAAATTCTATCGCTAGATATTCAAAGGCGACAAAACCTGAGAAGGCTTGAAGAACTGCGCCGCGAACGTAAAAGATTAACCAAGGGCAAAGATGAGGCCTCCAGGCACGCTGGCCGCATTCTGCGCGGGCAAATAAAATCGCTTGAAGATTGCATAC
Source organism: Dehalococcoidia bacterium (assembly GCA_003563865.1). Classification (GTDB taxonomy): domain Bacteria; phylum Chloroflexota; class Dehalococcoidia; order Dehalococcoidales; family CSSed11-197; genus CSSed11-197. The sequence continues at coordinate 1,668 of PWTP01000121.1, read as the reverse complement.
GTGGCACTGATGAAAAACTCAACGATTTACTGCTAAGGGTTCCCAACATACCCCAGGACTGTGTTCCTGAAGGTAAAAGTGAGGATGATAATATAACCATCCGCAGTCATGGCAGGCCCCGGGAATTTGATTTTACTCCACTACCCCATTGGGAACTGGGAGAAAAATTGAATATAATTGATTTTGAAGCAGGTGCCAGAATATCTGGCAGTCGCTTTTATGTACTTAAAGGCGCAGGTGCTACTCTTCAGAGAGCATTAATTGATTTTATGCTGGACTTACATACCAGAGAAAACGGTTATATTGAAACCTACCTTCCAATAATGGTCAGGCGGGAAGCTCTTGTCGGTTCATCCAATTTACCCAAATTTGCTGATAATCTATACCGGGATGTTGAAGAAGATTTCTGGTTTATTCCCACTGCCGAAGTAGCCCTTACCAATATCCACCGCGACCAAATATTGCCTCCAGGCAGCCTGCCTCTATACTATGTGGCCCACACCCCCTGTTTCAGGCGAGAAAAAATGAGCGCAGGCAAAGATGTAAGAGGCATTAAGCGCGGCCATCAATTTGAAAAAGTTGAGATGTATAAATTCACTACACCTGAGACTTCAAATGCCGAACTTGAAAAAATGGTAAACGATGCCGAGGAAGTCTGCCGCCGTCTGGAAATACCATACCGGGTTAAAGAACTATGCACAGCTGACATCAGTTTTGCTTCTACCCGCACTTATGATATAGAAATGTGGGCTCCAGGTTGTAATGAATGGCTTGAAGTTAGCTCATGCTCCAACTGTGGAGACTTTCAGGCTCGTCGAGCCAACATCCGCTATCGAAACCAGCCTGATTCAAAAGCAGAATATGTTCATACACTAAATGGCTCAGGTTTAGCCCTGCCCAGGGTTTTAATAAGTGTTATTGAGAATTACCAATGTGCCGATGGAACCATTGAAATACCTCCAATACTGGAGAGTTATATCGGTGCCGGCTTTATTAGCTGAACCTGATGAGGAGACAGCGATGAATATGAAAAAGGTGCTTACAATAGCAATCGGGGTACTGGCTGCAATGGCAGTCATTTTCGGAAGTATTCACATATATTCAGCAGCAGTAGCCAGAAATACCATCGAGCAAACCTTAAACGGCATGGTTATAGTTGGTATGGCGCCCATCCAAAGGCTTGAAGATCCGGCTCGTTTTACCTACCGGGTTGATCTTGCAGTGTCTAACGCATCCAGGCTCACTGCAGAAGTGAAAATCCTGAGCTGGGAAGTCCAGATAGATGAAACAGTATTTGATGTCACCAGTTTAAACGACTGGCAAGAAACCATCCACCCTAAAGATTCGAAAGATACCTATTTTACACCCAAGGGGCAGATAACCATACCTGAAGCCGAAATAATTGATCTAAAAGATAAAGATATAGTACCCTTGATTCTGACCGGTGAAATACAGGTAATTGCCAGCCAGGCGTGGGTGACCGAATCGATTGTTCACGAATTTAGCCTCGAATCAAGCGTTATCTTCAACTAAGACAACATAGTGATTACTCATAATATCGTAGCCACCATTTATTGATACTAAAAAAGGTTTTCCAGGCAGAAGTCAGCCAGGAGGTAATGTAACTACTTTTTCGTGTTCTATCGGCCAAAGGCTATATTATCTTTA
>PWTP01000066.1 GCA_003563865.1 Dehalococcoidia bacterium | reverse complement strand
GAGTTGGTTTTCAAACCCCCTTTGTAAATATTACCATGGACGTAAAGCCCTCCCCGGCGCTAGCCAATCTGCCGGCTATCGTTGGAGGTCAGCCGCAAAAAGAGACCTACGGGGAGTTCCAGGAAGAAATGGACCTCTTCAACGAGGTTTTTTGCGAGGTAATGATGGAGGGCGATGCCAAAGGGCGCATTTTCACCTTTCCTATTCCCACTTACAATATAAGTAAAGATTTTGACCCCGACAACCCCAACCTTGATGCCCTGTGGCAAATGACAGCTAAATATGGTATACCCTATTTTGCCAACTTCCTAAATTCAGATTTGAGGCCGGAGGATGCCCGCAGCATGTGTTGCCGGTTGCGGCTTGACTTAAGAGAAATTCGACGGCGTGGCGGCGGCTTGTTTGGATCTGACCCGCTTACCGGAAGCCTGGGTGTGGTTACTGTAAACATGCCGCGCATAGGTTATCTTTCCAAAGATAAAGATGAGTTTTACCAACGCTTAAGGAATATAATGCTGCTGGCCAGAGACAGCCTGGAAGTAAAGCGCAAAGCACTTGATAACCTGGCCGAGCAAGGGTTGTTCCCCTATTCGATATGCTACCTCAAATCTATTAAAGAGCGCCTGGGCAGCTATTGGGCCAATCACTTTTCCACTATTGGCCTTATCGGCATGAATGAGGCCATTCTGAACCTTACCGGAGAGGATATTACTACTCCAGAGGGCAGCCGTTTTGCCGAAGAGGTTTTGGGCTTCATGAAGGATGTACTGGCTGAATTCCAGCAGGAGACCAGCAACCTTTACAATCTGGAATCAACTCCGGGTGAAGGTGCCAGCTACCGTTTGGCAAAGCTGGATAAAGAACGCTTCAGCCAGATTATAACCGCCGGCGAGCATGAGTCTTATTATACAAACTCTTCTCAGTTGCCGGTTGATGCTGAACTGGACCTGGTAACTGCCATGAAACACCAGGACAAACTTCAAACAGTCTATACCGGTGGCACAGTATTCCACTGTTTTATAGGCGAACGCATTCATAACCCTGAAATGGCCAAAAAGATGGTTATGAAAACCGCTGAGAATTTTCAACTTCCCTACTTTACAATAACACCTATCTTTTCCGTCTGCCCGGACCATGGCTACATCAATGGCGAGACACCTGTATGCCCGGAATGCCATCACGAAACCGAGGTGTATTCAAGAGTGGTGGGTTACTTCCGGCCGGTGAGGCAATGGAATAAAGGCAAACAGGAAGAATTTAGCCAAAGGCATTTGCTTTCGGAAGATTTAATTGAGGAAGTTGTAGCCGGTTAAAGGTATGATTTGCGGATTCAAAGATCTCTCCCTCATAGACTATCCGGGGCATATGGCCTCGGTAGTCTTTGTTGGGGGCTGTAATTTTCGTTGCCCTTTTTGCCACAACCGTACCCTGGTTCTTAGCCCCGACGAAATAAAACACTTAGATATCGATGAAATAACCGGCCGCATGAAAGATGCAAAAACCTTTATTGATGCAGTGGTAATAACCGGTGGTGAGCCCACCATCTGGAAAGACCTGGAAAGTTTTATTGAAAAAGTCAAGGCACTCGGCCTCAAAGTTAAGCTGGACACCAACGGCAGCCGCCCTGATGTTATAAAAAACCTGCTGGCAAAAGGCCTGCTCGACTACATTGCCATGGATATAAAAACTTCTTTTGAGCGCTACCATAAGGCCTCCGGGGTTAATATTAACCCAAAATTGATAAAGGAAAGCATTACCCTGATTAAAGAATCCGGTGTTGAGCACGAATTCAGAACCACCTGTGTACCGGGATTGACCGATGAAGCCGACATCAGGCAGATCAGCAACTATCTTGGTAAGAATGAACATTATACCCTGCAACAATTCAGACCCGAGACAACCATTGACCCCTGGTATGAGGAAGTAAAGGCTTTTTCGGCCGGTGACATGTTACAATTTCAAGATGCAGCAGCCGAAGCAGGCCTGAAAGTGAAAGTTATCTAACCGGGTAAAGGCAGCAAATTAATAAAAGCTTCAATTAAAGCGTTTGGCGTGCTAAAATGTAGCTCGATTATACAAGTCAGGCTTGTTGGAGGGCTGATAAATGGAGTGTCCTAAATGTGGTGAATATGTTGACCGCTCTATGTTTGACTCCGATGTAACTTTTTGCCCCTTTTGCGGCCAGAACCTCAAAGCTGCACCTCCACCGGTTAATCTCTCCTATTGCCCGTTTTGCGGACAGGAACTGATACCGGGAGCCCGCTTTTGCCCGGATTGCGGCAAGAAACTGGCAGTTAAAACCAAAAAGAAAAGCCATGCTGAATATCATGCCCCCTCGGAAGACTATGAAGAGCACTACACCGGACCTTCTTTCTTTCAAAAAAGCGTTGATAAAATCACCAAATTTTTCACCTATGCTTTTGGCCCGCAACGAAAAATGCGGCGCCTGTACGGACAATGGGCTGAATATGCCGATTTATCCCCGGAAGAAATTCAGGCGCTTGAAGCCCAGGCCGAAATGAGCGATGAGTGGAAAAGGCAGGAACGCAGGTTAAAAATAATTGTTCTGGCTGGAATTGCTTTAATAATTATTATATTGATAGTAGCTCTGCTGGTGATTTACGTTTTTTAAATAATAATGTTAGCATCACCAAAACTGTAAAACCGGTAATGCTGATTAATGGCCTCTTGGTATGCAGCCAGGATAAAGTCCCGGCCGGCAAAAGCGCTTACCAGCATAAGAAGGGTCGAGCGGGGCAGGTGAAAATTGGTGATAAGCCCATCAAGCACTTTGAATTTATAACCGGGTAATATGTAAAGCCCGACCCAGCCATTAAAACCTTCTGCCCCGGCAGCATGCTCAAGCAGCCTTGCCGTACTGGTACCCACTGCAATAATCCTTCGGCCTTCTGCTTTAGCAATTTTTAAACGCCGGGTTACTTCTTTGCGGGCAACTCCATATTCGGTATGTATAAGGTGTTCCCGGGGGTCCTCGGTCTGAACCGGGCGAAAAGTATCAAGGCCGATATGCATGGTTACAAACAAAGTCTCTACCCCCATTTGCCGGATTTGTTCGAGCAGCCTTTTTGTAAAATGCAGGCCAGAAGTAGGAGCTGCTACACTTCCTCTGGCAGAAGAGTAGATAGTCTGGTACCGCTCAGAATCTGTCAGAGGCCGGTGAATATAGGGTGGTAAGGGAATTTCTCCAACATCATCGAGTGCCGCCTCGCCGGAAAAGCAAATTAGCTTGATTCCATCATTCCTGTCCTGGATAATCTCGCCGGTTAACCGGTGGTTGCCGATATCAATCTTTGACCCCGGCTTTAACCTCTTTGCCGGTTTTACCATGGCTTCCCAGATGTTTTTACTCTCCCGTTTAAGCAACAACACCTCTACCCTGCCACCGGTGCCTGAACGTGCACCATGAATCCTGGCAGGGATAACCCGGCTGTCGTTGAAAACCAGCACGTCGCCCTTTTTTAAAATATTTATCAGGTCGTAAAACTTATGGTGGGAGATTGCTTTTTCCCGGCGTTCCACTAGCATCAGCTTCGAGCTGTCCCTGGGTTCAACCGGTTCTTGAGCTATCAACTCCGGTGGCAGGTAATAATCAAAATCGCTTGTTTGCATTTTTGTTTAGCATATCATGTAGCTATAATACAGGTAAACTTGAGTGGCCAATATTGCTTGATAACTTTTGCCGGCAGGTTTTGAGGCTGTCACATTAAAATGGTAAACTCATCAGTAATGAAAATTCTGGTTAGTAATGATGACGGCATCTTTACCGAAGGGTTATGGTCTCTGGCAAAAGCCCTCAGAGATGAAGGAACCGTGGTCATCGTTGCCCCCGACCGGGAGCAAAGCGCTACCGGTACCATGGTAACCCTTCGCGTTCCTTTAAGGGTCAGAGAGATAAACTGGTTTAGCAATAACATTAAAACCTATACGGTTGAAGGGTCGCCTTCTGACAGTGTCATTCTGGCGCTGGGTAAACTGGCTACTGATGCCGGTATGGTTATTTCCGGCATAAACCAGGGGCTGAATCTGGGTGATGATGTATTGATTTCAGGCACTGTTGGCGCTGCCATGCAGGGTTATTTGAGAGGGTTGCCGGCTGTGGCTGTTTCTGTGTCGCCAGAATCATCAATTTCTATATTTGAAAATGCAGCCAGGCTGACTGCAATCGTGGCCAGTAAAATCAAAGCCGGGGCTCTGGGCAGTAACGGTTTTTTCAACATTAATTTACCTAACCTCCCTTTAAGTGAAATCAAGGGCATCAAAGCTACCAGCCTGGCTCATAAAACCCATATCGATACAGTAACCGAAGGTTATGATGGCAGGCGCGAATATTACTGGCTGGTACGCCAGCAATTGAGTGGAGATGCAGCTGCCGGAACTGATATCTGGGCGGTTGAAAACGGTTATATTTCAATTACACCTTTACATTCTTTTCTCTTTCACCGGCCGGATGGTGAATTTGGTGAAAGGCTTTGTTCAGAAGTTTTTGACCAGCTTAAAAACCGTTAACAGTCCGCCTCGGTAATTAATTTTTATTTTTTCTTGACATCATTCGCACAAAGCCTCTAAAATGTTCACACGGGCCAGCGACCGGTTATTTGGCGATGAGCCCTTCAGAAGACGGTAGTTCCAATCTACAAAAACCGCTTGGATCCGGTGAGACCGAGACGGCAACGGCACAGATATTTTAGCCTGCCTTCTCCATCAATAATCCGGAGAAGGTTTTTTTATGACTAGTAACCAAAAAACACTTGAATTAGGTTTTATCGGTGCCGGTAAGATAGCCCATGGTCTCAGCCGGGCTTTTAGCCGGGCAGGCTGCCTGGTAAAAGCTGTTTCCAGCCGGAGCACGGAATCTGCCGGTTCTCTGGCAGCAGCAATTCCCGGCTGCAAAGCCTGTAGTACTCCCCAGGAAGTGGCTGATACTTGTGACCTGGTATTTATAACTACCACCGACCAGGCAATTGGTGTTGTTGCCCGGGAAGTTAACTGGAAACCCGGCCAGATGGTGGTGCATACCAGTGGTGCTGATTCTGCAGATGTCCTTGAGCCGGCAGCCGGCAACCGGGCCCTTACAGGGGTTTTTCATCCACTCCAGACCATAGCAAGCATCAACCCTGCACCGGATATTTTTGCCGGTTCTACCATTACTATCGAAGCCGGTGAACCCCTGCTCCAAACTTTGAAAGATCTGGCCATCAGCCTGCGGGCAAAACCGGTTGAAATAAGCGGTAATGCAAGGGTGCTTTACCATGCATCTGCTGTGTTTATTTCTAACTACACCGTAACCCTGGCAAACATTGCCAGCAGCCTGTGGCAAACATTCGGATACAGCCGTAATGAAGCCCTGAATGCTCTTTTACCGTTGTTAGAAGGCACGGTCAGTAACCTACAAAATCAGGGCTTGCCCGGCAGCTTGACCGGGCCGGTGAGCCGGGGTGATACGCCGACCATCTCCAAACACATTAAGGAGTTGGCGGAAGTTAACTCCTTAACACTGGAAACATACCGCCTGCTAGGACTCAATGCTTTAGAAGTTGCACTTGAAAAAGGCAGCATAACACCTGTTCAGGCCAAAGAAATAACCGGATTATTTGCCGACAAGGAGCGAGCCAATGAAAAGAATAATGCTTAAAAGTAAAATACACCGGGCACGGGTCAGCGGTGTCAACCTGGACTATGAAGGCAGTATATGCATTGACAAAAAACTAATGGAAGAGGCCAACCTGCTGCTTTACGAGCAGGTTGAGGTGCTAAACATCAACAATGGAGCGCGGTTTACCACTTACGTTATTGAAGGCCCGCAAGACAGTGGCGAGATTGCATTAAACGGGGCAGCGGCCAGATTGGCAAAAAAAGGTGACATAGTTATTATCGTAGCTTACTGCTCGGTTGATGAAGAAGAAACAGCCAGGTTCATGCCTCAACTTGTTTATGTCAACGAATTTAACCGGATCACCCACACAAACAATACCGTTGACAATGTAATGAGGTGGCAGGACAAAACCCATGCGAATTAATATTAACACCATTAAAGAGATGAAGCCCAAAGGTCAAAAAGTCGTAATGCTGACTGCTTACGATTATTCAACCGCACGCATAGTAGATGAAGCAAACATACCGCTTATCCTGGTAGGTGACAGCCTCGGCATGGTGATGCTGGGTTATGAATCTACCATTCCGGTTACCATGGAAGAAATGCTGCACCACACCCGGGCGGTTGTGAGGGGTTCGGGCAAAGCCCTTGTTGTTGGCGACATGCCTTTTATGAGTTATCAGGTTTGCCAGGACGAAGACCTACGCAATGCTGCCCGCTTCATTCAGGAAGCCGGGGCCCAGGCGGTTAAGCTCGAAGGGGGCGTTAACATTGCATCTACCATTGAGCGTATTGTCGGTGCCGGCATACCGGTTATGGGGCATATCGGGCTTACTCCGCAATATGTCAACCAGCTGGGTGGATATAAAATTCAAGGCAAAACCAGAGAAGCCGCAACCCGGCTATTTAATGATGCAATGGCAGTTGAACAAGCCGGAGCATTTGCAGTGGTGCTTGAAACAGTGCCCGCTCCTCTGGCCGGCTTTATCAGCCGGCGGCTTACCATTCCCACTATAGGCATCGGTGCCGGCACCGGTTGCGACGGCCAGGTGCAGGTTATTAATGATCTGCTGGGTTCTTTTTCTGATTTTGTGCCCAGACACGCCAAACGTTATGTAAATATATCTGAAATAACCTCTCAGGCGGTTTCACAATACCGTGATGATGTTGCCAGCGGGGTTTTTCCCGGGCATGAGCAGGAATTTGGCATGGATGAAGAAATCTTTAACCAGTTTGTAAAAGATATCCAATGATTGCTGTAACAGGCATTGAAGAACTGAATAACTTGAGAAGGAAGCTCAAAGGGCCAACCGGCTTTGTGCCAACCATGGGGTTTTTACATGAGGGGCATCTTTCTCTGGTAAGAGAAGCCCGAAAACACAACCAAACGGTAATAGTGAGCATCTTTGTTAACCCCGCGCAATTCGGACCGTCTGAGGATTTTCAGACTTACCCCAAAGATATCAAACATGACTTAGAAATACTCCGGAAAGAAGGGGTAGATATCGTCTTTACCCCGTCATCTGAAGAGATGTACCCTGAAGATTACTCAACCTGGATAGAAGTTGCCGGCTTGACTGAAAAACTGGAGGGGGCTTCCCGCCCGGGGCATTTTAAAGGTGTTGCTACAATAGTGCTGAAACTGTTAAATATTACCCGGCCGGATGTAGTATATTTTGGACAAAAAGATGCCCAGCAGGCAATAGTTATCAAACATCTGGTAAGGGATTTAAATGTTCCGGTTAACGTAATTGTGATGCCAACTATACGTCAACCTGATGGCCTGGCTTTGAGCAGCCGTAATTATTACCTGTCTAAAGAAGAAAATGAGGCTGCAACAATAATATATAAATCACTCCGACTGGCAAGCAAGCTGTACCAAAACGGCGAAAGAAGCCCGGTAAAAATAAAACAGGCTATGACTGAGCTTATCCGGTCTGAGCCCCTGGTAACAATTGACGATATCAGCATTGCTTTGCCCGAAAACCTGGAGGAGCTCGATATTGTTAACGGGCAGGCACTGGTTTCGCTGGCTGTCTGGATTGGTAAAACCAGACTGATTGACAACATTATTTTGTAACTCTTTTACATTCAAACAGGATAAAAAGGTTGTTCCAACTGGGCTTCACTTGTTTTTCTTTCACAAAGAATTGGTATTTTTAAACCCGGCTCTAATCAAAACAATGAAACCCTCAAAGGCAAAATTCGCTTTACAGCTATTGCTTTTTAAGCTAAAATGGCTACGATTTTGGCGGGTGTAACTCAGCGGTAGAGTGCTTGCT
>PWTP01000059.1 GCA_003563865.1 Dehalococcoidia bacterium | reverse complement strand
CCAGCATTTTCCTGATAAAGCCTCGATCGTTTTCGTTCACCGTGGAGAAATGGAATGCTTTATCAGTACCCGAAAAGAACTACCGGAAATTGATTCCATGATCAACCAAAAACATCAGCTTGTTGAGATGCATCAAGATGTTAATGCCTTCCTGCTGATTGAACAGAAATCTGACTCTTTTACCTATCTGCAAAATCTTGCAGGTGAAACAATTTATTACCATGAGGATAATTTCTATCAGCATGACGATCTTTACTTCACGGTGCAATTCAGATGTAACGCTAAATACTTTTTTGAAAATGACGGACTGCCCCCGGAACTTGAGCTCATTTTTAACTCATTCAGTTTTAACCCGTAGTAACGGGTGGAGCAATCAAGATTAAAACAAGGGTGGGGGCTGACCGGCCCCACCCTTGTTTATCAGGTTTGTATAAAAATATTTTAAAAAAGCTGTTCACGCATTAAACGTGGAGGCAGAGAACCGCAAGATAATACAGCATCGTGCAGGGTTTTTAGAGATGTGTTAGGATTTGTCTTTTTATAATCGTTGATCAATTTCAAGATCTCTAGTTTTCCGATTAAATAACTCATTGGCTGGGTTGGGCTCATCGTATAGCGTCGTACTTCTGCTTGAGCATTGCTCGGTTCCAACCCGGCCCTTTCTACCAGAAAGTCAATTCCTTCTTCAACAGTCATTGCCCCCGTATGCAGCGAGACATCCAGAATGATGCGTGCTGCACGCCATAGCTGGTCGGCCAGCCTCCCAAGCTTTTGTGAAGGTTTGTCAATGTAACCGAGTTCCTCCATTAGCTCTTCACAATAGAAAGCCCAGCCCTCAATGAATAAAGTAGAAATGAAATTACCCAGTTTTCTTGGGAGCGACCCTACGCTGTTGGCATAAACCAGCTGGAGATGGTGTCCGGGATAAGCCTCATGAAGAGCAGTAACAGGAAGCTTGGCATAATTATGCCCTTTTAGTTTTTCTTCCTGCTCCTCAGCCGGGCTTTCGGGATCAACAGGGGTTACCAGAAATATCCCTTGCTGAATCTTTTCGAGATGCCCGGGCATCATATAGGCTGCATAGGGAATAATACCACGCAAAAAGGGTGGTGTCGGTTCAATTTTCAGTGTTTCGCCCTCAGGAATGGTTGCAATATCGTGGTCTATAACGAATTGCCTTGCTCTGGCCATTTCATAGCGGTATACATCAAGCAATTCTTCTGCTTTTGGATGATCAGCCTTGTTTTCCTCTAGCAATTGCCTGACTGTCTTTTCATGATCGATCTCCCGGGCTACTTCTTCCATCGCTTTTTCCGTGTCTTCAAACAGTTTCCAGCCGGTTTTGAGCAAATCAGCGGTGGTATAGTCGAGCATGTGGTTTTCTCTGAGCAGTTCTTCGAACAGTTTTTTCCCGGCAGCAAAATCTCCGCAGGCTTTAGGTGTTACTTCGTTACTTAAGAATCTGGAATAATCCTCGAATGCTTGTGTTGCTTTCTGGCTGGCAGAAATCAGATCTTGAGCTATACCAGGTACTTGTTGTGCCAGAGCGGGTATTATGGTGGTAAACAGCGCTAGCCCCTGCCTGGCGCTGTCCATTGCGATTTCGTTCCAAACCGGTGGAACTTCTTCCAGAATTATGTTTTCTTTGCCCTGAGCAAGAACTTCAGGTATAGACTGTAATCGGCCCAGAATCTTTTTCATACGCTCTTCAAAAGGGGCAAACTCTTTGATTAATAGTAGAAAGACCCCGCTCATACCTTCCTGGCAATATGTTCCAGGATCACGAAGGTGGCCTCTGAACTGCTCAAAGTCACGCAATAGATATTTGGTGATTTGAACCATAAGCCGGTGGTCAATCCTGGCGTCGAGGTCAAAGCTCGAGGAATCGAAGTTTTCAAAATTCTCAAGCGCATCCTTGGCCATTTGTTTTTGTCGGGCCAGTGCAGCTTTACTGTAATCGGCCAGGCGATCATCAAAGCGATGATCGCCGAGTTGGGTAGCGGCTACGGGGGCTGCTTCCATGAATTCATTGATGAACTTCTCCGCTTGGTGGTAGAACCCTGCCTGCCTGGTTTTTTCCATCTTTACCCTCCATGAATAATTATTATGGATTTAATTTTATTATTATAACTCCACCTTGCCTGTAATGTCCTGGTTTTTACGCTGATTTGCTAAAAATTTTAACTGAAAAAGCTATCAATGAGCACTGCCGGTGCAATACAGGTTTCTAACCAGGTTTTGGCCAAATACTGTCTACATCTTGCCCTAAATCAATTATCACGCTACACTTACAAAAATCTATTTATTGGAGGTTTGATGTGGCCGGAATTATTGCTCCAAAACGAAGTGAAGTACCAATTGAGAATACCTGGAATGCTCCCAGTGTATTCGCTGATACAAAGGCTTGTGAAGACGAGTTTAAGAAGGTGGAATCAGGCCTTCTTAAACTTAATGAGATTCAGGCAAAGATTTGCGAAAGTGCTGATGAATTACTTTCAACCTTGAAGCTGGTTGAAGAGGTTTTGCGTAGTACCACAAAACTAAGGGTTTATACCAACATGGCATATAGTGTCGATACCCGCAATCAAGACTGTGTTGCGTTGAATGACCGGGTGCGTAATCTGGCCGGGAGAGTACGGGGAGCAACTGCGTTTCTGAATCCTCAACTGCTTGCCATAGGGCAGGAAACCCTTAATCAATGGATGGAACAAAGCCCAAATCTGGCCATCTACTCACACTTTATCAAAAACCTGTTTCGTAATGTTGGCCATATCAGATCGACCGAAGTTGAAGAATTGCTGGGCATGTTAACCGGGCCTTTTAGTGGGCCAAGTAACATTCATTCTTCTCTTACCAATGCAGATTTTAATTTCAGTCCTGCTATTGCTTCGGACGGAAGTGAGGTTACTGTTACCCAGAGCACAATCGACGCTATTCTAGAAAGCCCTGATCGCGAAGCACGGCGAACCGGATGGGAAAACTATACCGATGTATATCTGGCATTTAAAAATACTTTGGCCGGCACATTATCTGCTTCGCTCAAACAAAATGTATTCAACATGCGGGCTCGGAGACACACGAGTACACTTGAGGCATCATTATTTGAGAACAACATTTCGGTAGATGTTTTCCACAATTTAATTAGCACATTCAAGAAAAACCTTCCAACCTGGCACAGATATTGGCGCTTGCGGCGGAGGGCGTTGGGTGTAGAAACATTACATCCGTATGATATTTGGGCACCGTTGACAAAGAACAAACCACATATAGAATACCGTCAAGCCATAGATATGATTTCTGCCGGGCTTGAACCCTTGGGAGTTGAATACATTGATGCGCTCCGGCGGGGCGCTCTGGTTGACCGTTGGGTAGATTATTATCCAAACCAGGGCAAAACAGCAGGTGCTTTCTCTTCCGGTTCTTATGATGCACATCCGTTTATCTGCATGAGCTTCACCAATGATATCGGCTCTTTAAGCACGCTCGCACATGAACTTGGCCACTCGATGCATTCCTATATGACATGTAAAAAACAACCATTCATTTATAGCAGGTATTCACTGTTTTTAGCTGAAGTTGCATCCAATTTTCACCAGGCAATGGTACGCACTCATCTACTAAACACAAGTGATGACCGCTTGTTTCAAATTGCTTTGATAGAAGAAGCCATGTCTAATTTCCATCGTTATTTCTTTATCATGCCGACCCTGGCACGCTTTGAACTGGAAGTACATCAGAGGGTGGAGCGCGGAGAGGGCCTGACTGCTGAAATTATGGCCCGGATAATGGCTGATTTATTTAGCGAAGGATATGGTAACCAGATGCATGTTGACCATGACCGGGTAGGAATCACCTGGGCTACCTTTTTGCATCTCTATATCGATTACTATGTGTTCCAATATGCTACCGGTATTTCAGCAGCTCATGCTCTTTCTAATCGAATTTTAGCCGGGGTGCCCAATGCAGTGCATGATTATCTCGATTTCTTAGAAGCAGGTTCTTCTTCTTATCCTGTTGATGTGCTAATCAAGGCAGGTGTCGATCTTTCTTCTCCGAAACCGGTGGAAGAAACCTTTGGTGTTCTGAGCAGTTACATCGACCGGCTTGAAGAATTGCTGGGTTAAACCAGACCTGTTTGGTTGTATTTTCAATCCCGGGGCTGACGGCCTCTGGCTATACCAAAGAACCCTAAAAACAGGCCGGCAGTCGAAGAGATATAGCAAAGCAGGCTTAAATACAGATTAGCAGGAATTATACCAATCACCATCAGGAAGGCTAAAGTAATACCTATAAAAAGTAAAGCAGTTGCTATAACCAACATCATAAAATATTAACCCTCCTTTTAGTAACTGATATTATTTATAAAGCCAGCATTCAACTGAATGGTGGGGGGCAGGCTCGAATTCCGGAGGTTCCTGAGTGTTACAAAGACCTTCGATAGCGTGAGGGCATCTGGGATGAAAGCGACAACCACTGGGGGGGTTAACCAGGCTGGGAGGCTCTCCAGGCGGTACTTCCTTAAACTTTTTGGCATTTTCATGGTCGGGGTCAGGAATCGCGTTGAGAAGCACCTGGGCATAAGGGTGGAGTGGGTTTTGAACCAGCTCTCGGGTATTGGCCTTTTCAACTATTTTGCCGGCATACATAATAAAAACACGCTCTGAAAAATAACGTACTGATGAGAGATCATGAGTGATATAAATTATGCTCATATTATGAGATTTCTGGATGTTACTAAGAAGCTCAAGTATCTCTACCCGTACCGAAGCATCAAGCATGGATACGGGTTCATCAGCTACTATCAGTTTAGGCCGCAATATTATAGCCCTGGCAATTACTAAACGTTGTTGCTGGCCGCCGGACAGCATATGTGGGTATTTTGGCAGAAAATCGTCAACGGGGATCAACCTTACCTCTTCCATGGCGTCCCGGATGCGCTTTTCGTGTTCTTCTTTGGGTACTTTGTTAATAAGCAGGGGCTCACTAAGGATTTTCCTGATATCCATAAATGGAGGTAGTGCACCGTATGGATCCTGCTGAACAAAGCCTACATGGGCCCTCATCCAGGCCAGATCCTTTACCTCCCGTGCATCGAAAATTTTACCGTCAAAAGTAATTTCACCACCGGTAATTTGTGCAAGGCCCAGGATTGTGCGTAGAAGTGATGTTTTGCCCGAGCCACTTTCTCCTACAATGGTTATCGATTCTGAAGGCTTTAAGTCAAAGCTGATTCCGTCTACTGCTCGAACAAATCCGGCGCTTAAAAACCCCCAGCGTTTTAACTCAAACCATGTCTTTAAATCTTTAGCAGATAATAAAAGCTCTCCAGGCATAACTTTATCCATTCTCGTACAACCAGCATTTTACCAATTCCCCACTGCAGTTGAACAACGGTGGTTCTTCATGGCATCGGTCAAATCTTTTATGACAGCGATCTGCAAAGCGGCAACCCTTTGGTGGGTTTAGCAGGCTTGGAGGTTGCCCCGGAATGAAATCCGGCCTTTTCTCTGTATGCAGCGCTGGTACACTTGCCATCAGTTTTTGTGAATAAGGGTGAAGGGGTTCATGATAAAACCGTGCGGCGCTTCCATGCTCAACCAGTTGCCCGGCATACATACAAGCCACTTCGTCTGCCAGCTCACTGGAGGTGGCGATATCATGCGTTATCAGCATGAAATTTGCATTCAATTCCTGCTTAATTCTTTTAAGGGCGTTCATAATATTCGCCTGGGTTAAAACATCCAGTGCTGAAGTAGGTTCATCAAGTATGATTAAAGCAGGCTTAGTTATCAAGGCCATAGCAATAATTACGCGCTGGCGCATGCCCCCCGATAGCTCGAAAGCATAGCGGTTAAGGAAATCCAGGGGGACGCCTACAGTCCGAAATACTTCCCGAGCCCGCTCATAAGCCTCATCCTTTTCCATCTGCTCGTGGATTAAGAGTGGCTCGGCTACCTGTTGGCCTACCTTAAGAACCGGGTTCAGCGAGTTCATGGCAGCCTGGGTAACCATCGATATTTTCACCCACCTCACCTGCTGGCGGAAGCGTCCATCACTGAGTTTCATAATATCAACACCTTCCAGGAAAACCTTTCCGGTGTAAGTCAATACGTTTCTTGGAAGAAGCCTTAGTATTGCTCTGCCAAGCGATGTTTTACCGGAGCCGGATTCGCCCAGGACAGCTAGCGAACGGCCAGAAGCAAGTTCAAAGCTTATTCCATCAACCGCACAGATAGCGCCAACAGGAACTCTGAAAGAAAGGCGCAGATCCTCAACTTTCAGAACCGGTCCATGAAAATCTGGAGAACTCCAGATTTTTTGAACCTCTTTATTTTTCTTTCGCAACAGGTTTCTTATGACATTGTCCTTAATCTTGGGTTCAGTATCCGGTCAAGAGAGTATCCAACCAGAGCAAAGCCAAACCCGATAAGCATTAATAACACAGCAGGTAAAACCATCCAATAATAGTCTCCCATGTAAAGGGCGTCGTTTACACGTGCATCAAATATTATCTTGCCCCAGGTCGGAATATTGGGGTCGCCCAGGCCCAGTACTGCCAGAGTAGCTTCCAGGAATACAAAGGTAGGAATTACGGTAACAAATTGAGGCAGCAGAATGGGCATTAAGCGTGGCAAGAGGTATTTGAAGATAATGCGGAAATTGCCCGCTCCATAAGCTTGAGCAGCTTCAATATAAGCAGATTCCTTGGCTTGTAAAAACATTGCCCGGTATACTTTCATTGAAGCGCTGAAGATATTTAATATAATAACTCCCCCCAGCATTACCCATAAACTGCGGGAGTAGAAGTGCCCTACCATAATCAGAATCGCAAGCAATGGCAAAACCATTGTCACTTCTGTTAAACGGTGAAACAAAGCATCCAGTTTGCCGCCGAACCAGGTGCCGATTGCAGCCAGAACAAAGGTAGATACATTAGCTCCAACAGCGGCCAGCACCCCGAATAAAAGGGCTATAGGTGTACCCCAGAGCAATGCAACTGTGAGGTCCCGGCGCATATGGTCTGTGCCGGCCAGGCCGTGTACCTGCCCGTAAACCACCAGCTTTGCCTGGGTAAAAGCTCTGTCTTCTGGGAGTTCTCCCTGCAAAATCAGTTCGTAGGTGCCATGCTCGGGAACCCTAGGGCGGACAGTTGGGTCTTTAGCCAGCAATCCTTCATGTGGCGGCGCTCCGAGCTGCAGGCGCAAAGGCGTGTCCTGAGAAATGCGGTAGCTGTCACTTTCACTGAACCTCATATTATCAGCCAGTGTCATTAATTCTCCATCCGGGCTGCGCCAGTAAACCGCCATATTCTGGCGGCCTCCATCAAATTCTCCCCTGGTGTAAAGACTCAGTTCTTTCGGAAAGCCGTCGTAATAATATTCGAATGGCAATACGATGACCACTCTATTCATGCCATCACCTATCGGTTCCAGCCTCATCGATCCGCCATCTTCAAGCGTAATAACAATAGTTCTGGGGAGTTTATCTCTGGTAAATAAGTCAAACCATACTGGCTCTGCCCGCCTGGGAGAATCCTCCCACACGCCTGGTCCGGCACGCCAGAGCCTTTCTGCTTCACTATATGGTAATGCAATCACTGTATAGAGAGTAACAATAATAAAAACAGCAAGTATAAAAAGCCCGATAATAGCCGAAGGATACCGGCGCAGCTCTTTCCATATGCGGCGCATCATCGCCTGCCCCCTTCCATACCCACACGAACTCTCGGGTCGAGCGCAGCATAAATAAAATCAAGCAGGAATACTGTAACCGCCAGCAGATACCCCAGGATTACTACCGAACCGACAATTACCGGTGTATCATTTAAGTTTATTGCCTGGTAAAAAAGACGACCTAAACCCGGCCATCCAAAAACAGTTTCCAAAACAATCATCCCCATCCACATGGTGATAATCATCAGTAAAAAGCTGGTTATGATGGGAGGAAGGGTGGGACGCAGTACATATCTACTTTCTATGGCTCGAGATGAAAGTCCTTTCGCTCTGGCCAGTTCTACATAATCTTCACTTGAATAGATGAGAAAGAATGTTCTCCAGCTGTAGATGCTGGCAAAAATGGAACCT
>PWTP01000064.1 GCA_003563865.1 Dehalococcoidia bacterium | reverse complement strand
GTTTAATTCGACATTGTTGTCTGCCAGTTCGGCAAGCCTTGAAACAACTTCCTGGCGCCTGGGGGTGGGCATTTGTGCCCATGTTTTTTTAAACCCATCCAGGGATTCAGCAGAAAGATCGGAGAGTTCAACCAGATGGCTGGCCGGGGGGCACTCTGCATGGCCTGAAAGGCTTTCCAAGGCTTCATCCAGCGTGATAGGAATGCTCGAATAAGACTGGTTAATTTTCGTCTTCTTCTTCATCATAGTCGTAATACTCATCACCCTGTTGCCAGATTGGTTCAGTGAAATAATCAATATAATCTTCCATGGCTTCAGATGCGACCTGTTTCATTCTATGCTGGGCTTCCTGGGCTACTGCAGCCAACTCAGTTGTATCCAGCTCAATGCCCAGCATGATTTTTAGTTTGTCGAGTATCGCAAGTGCAGCCAAGGGGTTTTGAATGCGGTGAGAATAAGAAGGAACATCTCCCAGCAGGCACATCCCGTCAATTTTGCGCTCTTTGGCAACCCCTAAAAGTAATCCGTTTAAGCCACTTATCTGTAAATTACCCGGTCTGTTTAAGCCCAGAACTTTTAATTCTTCTATCATGCCGGGATTGGTTGCAACGCCACGAACAGGCGGGTACTCTGTATGATGGATGCGTGTCATGGCAGCTGCACAGGTATAAACGCGGTTCATCTGGAACCGCTCGCCCAGGTCCAGGATCACATGAGCCATTTCATAAGCTTTTGATGTTGGCTGGGCATCACTTATAAAGAGAATAATATCATTATCACCCGAAGGGTTTTTTAAATAGAAAAACCGGCTCTGTGGGAAGCTGGGAGCTTCAATAATATTGTTTACTGATAAAACCCCGATTGGTTCATAAAAATACACCGGCCTTATTTCGGCCAAGTCTTTAAACGGCAGTTTATCCAATAGATAGGTAGCCACGATAAGCGCTACACTACTGATGCCCGGCCATGCAGCTACCAGGTTGGGCCGGTTGAGTTTGGGACGGGCTATAATTTTTACCAAATCTCTTGTATCCATAGTTGTGTGGTCCTTTGCGGGCTTATTATTTCGAAGAAACAGCTATACTGTGGCAATAAATAGAAGGAGTATTAAGCGAACCGCTAACCCAGCGAGAATCACTTCCAATAGCAGTCAGGTTCTTTAGCAGTTCATACACATTTCCGTATACCATGGTGTTTTTAACACGTCCGGTTATTTTACCGTTTTCTATTTTATAACCTAATAAAACATTCCCGCTAAATTCTCCGCCCAGGATATTTCCCTGTCCGGCTCCCATTAGATGTTCTACCAATATCCCTTCTTTAATATCGGCAAGCATTTCTTCAAAAGTAACCTTCCCGGGTTCTATTATGAGGGCATTTATGCCCGGGCCGGGCAGGCTGCCACCGGAGCGGTTGCCGTTGCCGGTGCTTTGCGTGCCGGCCAATGCTGCTGTATGCAGGTCGTAATAAAAATTAGCAGCAACACCCTGGTTTACAAGCGGTGTTACTCTGGTGGCTATTCCCTCATCATCAAATGGAGCGCTGGAAGCCTGGTAATCTCTTGTTGCATCATCAATAAGACTAAATGAGGAATCAAATATTTGTTCTCCCAGTTTGTCTTTCAAAGGTGAGGCTCCTTCAAGTACCATTTTTCCATTAAAGGCACTGGCCAGTGGAGCAATAAGAGCACTCTCCACTCCATGTGGGGTAAAAACTACCGGCATTGTTTTTGTTTCAATGACAGCCTGTTCTTTTGCCCATTCAAGCTGACATAATACATTTTGGATAATCTCTTCGGTTTTTAATATGGGGCGGCTTGAAGACTGGCCGTCGCCAACAAACAGCATATCTGTACCTCTTACCAGGGTGCCGCCGATTCCCAGTCCGAACAGGCTGCTGCGGCATTTTGCTTCAAGCCCGTTTGAGTTTAATATGGTAACCGAGGCACTATGGCGGCTTACACCTGCATCACAGATAATTTCGGGGCTGGCTTTGGTAACCGCATCCACCATTTCCTGGCCAAGATTTGCCATTTTTTCAATAGTAACCCCTTCTATTTCAGGATCATAGGTTTGAACCGGCAGGTAATCCTGGACGGGCGGCAAACTATATTTGGCCTGCATGCCAAACTCGGCGGTTTCAACTGCCATGTCTACAAGTTTTTCACTGTCTTCAATGTCTGTAGTGACGGCATATCCAATGCGGCCGTTCTTTATTATACGCAACGCTATAACGGTACTTTGCTTAGATTGAATATTTTTCAAACGGTTTGATTCAAATTCAACCGGAATTTCTTCATCTGTGAGGTTGAAAACCTCTGCCTCTTCGGCTTTTGTTAATGCGAGCTTTAAAATATGTTCCAATTATGAGCCTCCTATGAGGCATTGTTGAATGCGTATATGCGGGCTTCCGTTAGAAACGGGTAACGGGGATTGTCCACCTTTACCACAGCCACCACCCTGGTTCATTGTCAGATCGTTGCCGATGGCATCTATGTTTTTGAGCGTTGTAAAGAGGTTGCCGGTTAATACAACCGGTTTTAACAGCTCGGCCACTTGGCCGTTTCTAATCATATAGGCTTCGCCACCGGAAAAGGTAAACATCTCCATACTGGTAGTGCCGCCGTACCAGTTTTTAACATAAATGCCTTCTTTTATATCACTAAGCATATCTTCAAAAGTAGTTTCTCCAGGTTCAATATAGGTGTTGGTCATTCTCACTATAGGCTGATGGCGGTAACTTATAGTGCGGGCGTTGCCGGAAGGTTTTTCACCCATGGCAGCTGCCGTTTCTCTGGAGTGCAGCCTGCCAACGAGCTTACCCTCTTTTATCAAATAAGTTTTTTGTGTTGCCACGCCTTCATCGTCATACAGGTAGCTTCCCCTTAAGCCCGGCATTATGCCGCTATCTACGATATTCAGTTTATCCCAGCCAAAAACTTTGCCCAAAGTCATGATTTCACGCATGCGTTCGTTTTCATATACAAAATCAGCCTCAGAAAGGTGGCCGAAAGCTTCGTGGGTAAAAACACCGGCCAATATCGGGTCAAGAACCACCGTGTATTCACCGCCTTTTGCCCGGGGCGCCTTGAGCAGTGCCACTGCTTTATCAGCAATCTCTTTAACATCATTCTCAAGACCTTTTAGCTGTTCAAAATCTCCAGTTGAGCCAAGGCTTATGCCTGATTGTTGTACATCGCCATTTTTACCGGCTACAGCACTGATCCTCAGATTAATATCAGCTCTTGATTGGTCGATAAAGCTGCCCTCAGTATTTATGAACAAAGTTTGTTTGTAGCTGTCTCCGTAACCTATAAACGAAGTATTCAAAGGCGCTGACTGCCACATGATCTGGTTATAGCTATCAAGCAGTTCCTTTTTATCTTTTAAGCTGATAAGCCGTGGATCATATTCGGGTAAAGGGCCTTTCAGGGTTACCGGTTCTACAAAAGATATATTACTCTGGCTGTTGCCGGCCAGCCTGGCACCTTCGCGGGCTCTGGCCAGAGCGGTTTCCAGCTTATCAAACCGGTTAAAGCTGGAAAAACCCCAGCCTCCTTTATAAAGAACCCGGATATTGCCACCGGTCGATGTAGTTTCAGCAACAGTTTCGAGTTCACGCCCGCGGTAGCTTAAACGGCTTGATTGATTACTTTCAAGGCGGGCTTCCACATAGTCGGCATCAGTATTATTGATAAGTTTTTTAAGATTTTGAGCAATTTCTTCAATATGTGGCAAAAGAGAATCTCCGATGAATTTAATTTAGGAATCAGGTTTAGTTTAACGGCCTTGCAAAGAGTTGTCAATCTTGATATAATAACAACTGTTAACGCTGATTAGTTTTAACACTTGTAAGCGGGCGTTGACGCCCCCTTAGGAAATATGATAATATATCGTTTGCCCTAAGAGCAGTACTTTAACAACTGGATAGCGGAAGAAAGTTAAAACCCTAACAATTTTTCGAAGAGTTTGATCCTGGCTCAGGATAAACGCTGGCGGTGTGCATTATGCATGCAAGTCGAACGGTTTTTCCCGCAAGGGAAGAATAGTGGCAGACGGGTGAGTAACACGTAAGTAACCTGCCCTTAAGTGGGGAATAACTCCGGGAAACCGGAGCTAATACCGCATGTGATGGCTTTTCTACGGGAGAGTCATTAAAGCCGTAAGGCGCTTAAGGAGGGGCTTGCGGCCGATTAGTTTGTTGGTAGGGTAACGGCCTACCAAGACTACGATCGGTAGCTGGTCTGAGAGGACGATCAGCCACACTGGGACTGAGACACGGCCCAGACTCCTACGGGAGGCAGCAGCAAGGAATTTTGGGCAATGGGCGAAAGCCTGACCCAGCAACACCGCGTGAGGGATGACGGCCTTCGGGTTGTAAACCTCTTTTCTCAGGGAAGAATAATGACGGTACCTGAGGAATAAGCTTCGGCGAACTACGTGCCAGCAGCCGCGGTAATACGTAGGAAGCGAGCGTTATCCGGAATTACTGGGCGTAAAGCGCGCGTAGGTGGTCTTTCAAGTCGAATGTGAAATCTCCCGGCTCAACCGGGAAGGGTCATTCGAAACTGGGAGACTAGAGAGCAGCAGGGGGAAGCGGAATTCCCGGTGTAGTAGTGAAATGCGTAGATATCGGGAGGAACACCAGTGGCGAAGGCGGCTTCCTGGGCTGTTTCTGACACTGAGGCGCGAAAGTGTGGGTAGCGAACAGAATTAGAGACTCTGGTAGTCCACACCGTAAACGATGGGTACTAGGTATAGGGAGTATCGACCCTCTTTGTGCCGAAGCTAACGCTTTAAGTACCCCGCCTGGGGACTACGGCCGCAAGGCTAAAACTCAAAGGAATTGACGGGGGCCCGCACAAGCAGCGGAGCGTGTGGTTTAATTCGATGCTACACGAAGAACCTTACCAGGGCTTGACATGCTGGTAGTAGGAACCCGAAAGGGCGACAACCTGTTAAGCCAGGAGCCAGCACAGGTGCTGCATGGCTGTCGTCAGCTCGTGCCGTGAGGTGTATGGTTAAGTCCTACAACGAGCGCAACCCTCGTTGCTAGTTATATTCTCTAGCGAGACTGCCCCGCAAAACGGGGAGGAAGGTGAGGATGACGTCAAGTCAGCATGGCCCTTATGCCCTGGGCTACACACACGCTACAATGGGTGGTACAGTGGGTCGCGACATAGCAATATGTAGCTAATCCCCAAAGCCATCCTCAGTCCAGATTGCAGGCTGAAACTCGCCTGCATGAAGTCGGAGTTGCTAGTAACCGCATATCAGCAAGGTGCGGTGAATACGTTCTCGGGCCTTGTACACACCGCCCGTCAAGTCATGAAAGCCGGTAATACCTGAAGTCGATAGGCTAACCCGCAAGGGAGGCAGTCGCCGAGGGTAGGACTGGTGATTGGGACTAAGTCGTAACAAGGTAGCC
This sequence comes from Dehalococcoidia bacterium, assembly GCA_003563865.1. GTDB lineage: Bacteria > Chloroflexota > Dehalococcoidia > Dehalococcoidales > CSSed11-197 > CSSed11-197. The sequence goes on along the minus strand of PWTP01000064.1, from coordinate 2,668 downwards.
GTAGCGGAAGCTGCGGCTGGATCACCTCCTTTCTAGGGAGATAAGACTTTCAGTCTAACTTCCAGGTCGATCTCCGGTTTAATCGGAGTTAACTTTCTTTCTTCCGCTATCCGGTTGTTAAAGGCTGCTTTTTGAGTAATTACAGATTATGAAGCATCGTACTCTTAGTATAGTTGCCCATGTTTTAAATGTCCTTGCCTGGACAATTCTTTTATTTGGTGTCGTTGCTTCTATTATTATTGCCGTCAAAGCCGCTACCCCGATGGCACAAATTGTGTTTCTCCTCGGTGGTTTTGTAATTACTGCGTTGAATTCTGCACTTTTACTCGGTGCATCAAAACTGATATACTTGTTTTTAAGTATTGAAGAACACCTTGATAATATTTCTAAAAACCTCAAAAAACCATAAAAGCGTCATTTAGGGCCACTAGCTCAGTTGGTTAGAGCACAGTCCTGATAAGACTGGGGTCTCTGGTTCGAGTCCAGAGTGGCCCACCAAACATCACTTTTGCAAAGTCGTTTTGCTTCATCTCTCTAACCACTTCCTGTAGATTTATTCTGCAGACAATACGTCTCGATTTTAGATCCTCGGCAGGATAGATCTTGATGCCAAGCATGGCTACCAAATCAACCTTTTCCTCGAAAGTTGCATCTTTCAGATTTCGCTCTCGCAGCACCCTTAATTCTTGCCTCAAGGTTTCAACATCTCTCTTGCTGAAGCCCTGCGCTTCTATCAGTGCCTGCAGGCGGGCAATCTCCTTTATTTCCCTCTCAATCGCGTCCTGGTAGTCAAGCTTCTTTTTCCTCGCCTCCTCCAAACTATAGAGGCCGCCATCAAACCCCTCCTCCACTTTCCGTATCTTGTCTTCAACCTGCCTTATCTTAAGCTGGTGTAGCCTGATTCGCTTTTCCAGTCCCTCATCCTGGTGAAACTCAGCCGAAAGCTGTTGCTCAATCCAGGCACCATCGTCCAGCATGACCACAAGCTCATCCCAGATTTCATCGTCCCAGGTGCCTGGCACGAAACGGTTATATTGACAGGGGTCTTTTATCCAGGGGCAGTAATGAGCACGGCAGTAATAAAAGACCTCGCCTCGCTTACCTCGCAGTACCGACATGGGTTTCCCGCACCAGGGGCAGAACATGCGGGTACGGAATAATGCCTGGATGGTCTTCCCTTGTTTTCCCCGACCACGACCCCGCTCAGTAATATTCTGGTTGGCTTTCTTCCATAGCTCCGTGGTGGTAAGCCGCGGCACCTCGTATTTAACCCGCTCCTCCTGCGGCTTGGGGCTGAGCAGTGTCCTCTTGATGCCCAGGGTCAGGTCGCCCAGCGGCCTGTTTGGATTAGGAACGCGCGCGTTGACATTGTACTCGGTCTCGCCTGTGTAGCACCCTCGATTGACTATTGTAATCACTGTCTTGGGAGCCCACAATGGCCTTCCGGGTGTGGGAATTTTCAAGGCATTCAATCTACTGGCTACCCAGTATGCCGTGCGGTCTTCATCGCCCGTCCAGATAAATATCTGCCTTACCGCCCAGGCCGGGCTACCCCATACCAGTTCCCCATCAGACCCGATTTCATCTACCACCCACCAGGCTTTGAGCACCTTGGCTCGCCCGCTGCGGGGTTCAAATATCTTCTCGGCATGGTACGTGTAGCCATAAGGCGCTCTGTGGGAAGGTACCTTGCCTGCCAGGACACGGGAAATGTTGCCGCCGAGGGCGTTGCCCTGGTTGGTTTTGACCCTCAGCGCATTCGCCTGGGCCTGGATCAATCTGGCCGTCTGGCTCGCCCAATCTTTACCGCCGGGTGCATCGCCGAAGACAATCTCAACTCCGTAGTAGTCGCATTCCGTCTCAAAGGTCAGTTGATGGAGCGCATCTGCTGAAAGCCGTCCCTGGAGGGGAATAATGACCCCACTGATACGCCTGCCTGCGATGAGGCTCCCGCGGAGTTGTTTCATACGGGGACGGTCCAGATGTTCACTGGTAACGGTGTCGTAAAGGATATATTCACGGGGAACGATGACACCCTTTTGCTTCGCCAGCCTGGCACAGGTAAAAAGATATTCGGCCAGTCTATCGTTTTCCGCCTGTTCCTTGCGGGACTGTCTAGCATAAACTGCCCACCATTCTCTCTGGCTCAGGTCGCAGTCCCTTACGCCAAACCCCCCTTCATATCCCGCCGCCTTAGCGGCCTCGTCGATGAAGTGGTCAAACCGTTCCTGGCTCATCACTTCGCTGTCTAGTAACATCCCTAACTCCTTCGAAATAGCCAGCCACAAATGCTGCTGCCATTCCTTTCTGAGATTTGTGTATCTGGAAATTCCCAATGGGTAATAGGCCTGGGTGGCCGGCATAAGCCTTTTCCTTCTCTCAGGAAGACCTGCGACCAACCTGCCCAGACCGGGTCGGCCTGTATTAGTTGGTCAACGGCCAGTACCGCCGCATCTCCGGAAAGTGCTGCTGTTCGGAAGTTTTTAATCAGACCGGGAGCATCTTTTGTAGAAACTTTTAATATAGCAGCGATGTTATCTCGTAGTACCTCGCTTCCCGGAACAAAACAGCTCATGGCGAGCACCGGTAGGACACGCAATATAGCGTGGGAATTGATCAAGCTCCCCTGACGATAAGCCCTTAGCAGCGCCGGGACTGCCTTGGATAG
>PWTP01000077.1 GCA_003563865.1 Dehalococcoidia bacterium | reverse complement strand
GAGGTTTCGATCGGCCAGCACTGCTCCAACCCGTATGCCTGCGATCTGGCTGAATGCTGGGAAGGATTACCCGAACATAATATTTTCACTTTGTATTATGGTGGCAGAAAAGCTCAGGATCTCTACTCTAACGGCATTTCGGATATATTAAATATCCCCGACAGCTGCAAACTTAATGATAAACAGCGAATTCAATGTAAATCTGTCACCAGTGGAGAGCCACATATTAATCACCCGGCTATCAAGCAATTTCTTGAAAGCCTCGAATACCCGGTCTACTTTGTTGATTTTGAGACCTTCTCAACCGCAATACCATTATTTGATGGAGTAAAGCCGTACCAGAATATACCTTTCCAGTTTTCACTGCACATTCAAGCCTCACCCGGGAATAAACCGGAGCACCACTCATTCTTGGCAACAGGTAACGGTGATCCGCGCCCGGAGTTCCTTTCATCGCTCAGAAACCTTATCGGTGATGCCGGTTCGATTGTGGCTTACAACAAGTCTTTTGAGGAGAGTGTACTGAAAAATCTGGCTGCTTCATTCCCTGTGTACTCCATTTGGATTGAAGATATAATTTCCAGAATGGTGGACCTCATTGAGCCTTTCAGAAACTTTCACTACTATAACCCGACTCAAAAAGGCAGCGCTTCTCTAAAAAAAGTCCTCCCGGCAGTAACCGGCCTGACTTACGATGAAATGCCCATAACCAGCGGCGATTATGCAGGCCTGGCCTTCCTGTCAATTGCTTTTGGAAATCCTTCAATAGATGAGATTGAACGCATCAGAGAAGAATTGTTGGCTTATTGTGAATTAGACACAAAAGGCCTGGTCGAAATTATTGAAAAGTTCACAGAGCTCATCAAATAATCATAAGGCAGGCATCCTTCCCGTCCAAAATGGTATTAAAGCACCGGCCAAAATGTTTTTATTTTTCCTTGCATATATTGACACCGTTACATCACGCCTTTAAAATCGTTAATAGAAATCACTGGAAGAAGGATTGATATGAAAAAACCTGATCTTCTTATACTGATAGCTATATGGCAGCTTTTGAATGCTGCTGTGACATTCCTTGGCCTGCTTACTATCGCCATGGTGTTTGCGATACCCTGGACACTTCTCCAGTGGAATGGAACCTGGGGGCACTGGAATGGAGTAATATCCAATCCTGAAATTGTGTTTTTTATTGTTATTCTGGGCTTTGTCATGTTACTGTTGCTGGCTTATTTTGTTATTTCACTGGCTGCCGGCATCGGCACAATTCAGGGTAAAAACTGGGCACGAATACTGGGAATCGTACACGCTGTAATCAGCATCGTTAACTTCCCGGTGGGAACAGCTATCGGCGTTCTTATTATTGTTTATCTTGAAAAAGAAGAAGTAAAGGCTTATTTTGAGGACAACCCGACAACTCAAACTCCAGAGGAAGCCTAAAAAACACGGCAAATTAAAAAACCGGATTATAATCTTTAAAACAGGTGGATAATTATGATAGTTGAAATGAGAAGAGGCGCGACCCAAAACGAGATAAATGATGTGGTTGAGCGAGCCAAATCACTTAAACTGGATGTCCAGTTGAATCTGGGTACCGATAAGACGGTTGTTGCCATATTAGGCAGCAACACCGGCCAGCTATCCACCGATATCTTTGCGGTTCTGCCCGGGGTAGAAAGTGTAACCCGCATAATGAAGCCATATAAGCTTGCCTCCCGGGAGTTCAAATCAAAAGACACCGTTGTTTCGGTTAATGATGTAGAAATAGGCGGCAAACGCATTGTAGTAATGGCGGGCCCTTGTGCAATAGAGAGCGAGGAACAGCTTACTGAAATTGCCAGAGTAATCAAAGAAAGTGGTGCCCTGGTTCTGCGTGGGGGTGCTTTTAAACCGCGTTCTTCACCTTTTAGTTTTCAGGGCCTTAAAAAAACCGGGCTGGAGTTACTGGCACGGGCCAACGAACAATTCGGTTTGCCGGTTATTACCGAGATAGTAGACCCCGGTGATGTTAACCTTGTCTCCAGATATACCAACATTCTCCAGGTTGGTTCGCGCAATATGCAGAACTTCACCTTACTCACCAATTTAGGGAAAACCAGGCGGCCAGTTGTGTTAAAACGCGGGTTCTCATGCACTGTTACCGAATGGATGACCGCAGCAGACTACTTGCTGGCTGAAGGTAATAGCCAGGTTATCCTTTGTGAAAGAGGCATCAGGGCTTTTGAAGACAGCACCCGTTTCTCTCTAGATATCTCTTCCATACCGGTAATAAAGAAGTTCAGCCATCTGCCAATTATTGTTGATCCAAGCCATGCTGCCGGACATTATTCACTGGTGCCTGCGCTGGCAAAAGCAGCAATAGCAGCCGGAGCTGACGGACTACTGATTGAAGTTCATCCCAACCCAAAGGAAGCCCTGGTGGATGGACTGCAATCCCTTACTCCGTCAGACTTTGGAAGATTGATGAAAGAACTCAAATCGATAGCCACATCAATAGGAAGAGATATTTAACCACATACTCCTGTTGCCATATATATTTTTTTATTTATATTCTACCTAATGGGATTTGTAATACCTTTCCTGTAAATTCTCTTTTCTCCACCAGATTAGCGCCCACTCCGACCTTCCCTCATGGGTAAAAAATGGTGACTCCCCTTGTTCATCAAACTTTTTTTCTAGAAATTCATGTAGCTTCTGTTTTTCACAACCGGTAAAAGGCTCAGCACGAGATTGCAGTGTATTAACTGCTTCTTCAATACTGTAAAACTGTACTTTTACTTTGGAGTAAAGAATTTCCAGGTTGGCATGAATTCCCGTCTGGTACAGCATATTATAAATATATACATAAGGTGGGTGGTTATCACCATGCCTGCCGATTGCCTCATATACTTCGAAATCAAACGGCAGATGAAAAATCGGAAAAGTAAGGTAAGCTGCTTGCCGGGCAATACGGGCAATATTGTTAAGAGCTTCCTGTATATCGCCTGAAACCAGAGAGCGTGAGGCTACTACAATATCATGGCTGTCCACCATGCCGGCTTCAAAGGCTTTCTGCCACGAAGAGTTTACGTAGCTGATATTGCTCAAGCCTGCGTTCGCAGCGTCGTTTTTCAGGCGTTCCAGCATTTTTGAAGAAATATCCAGTGCGGTTACTTGCCGGGCCTTCTTTGCCAGTGGCAGAGTTAACAATCCGGGGCCACAACCAATATCAAGCACTGTCTGGCCTGTTTGCACCTCAATTCGCTCAAGCATCTTATAGACATAGTCTTCTTTGTCGAGCTTCTTATTCTTTTTAGCCCGATTAAGCCGCTGACTGAATTTTTCAGCCCGCTTATCCCAGGAATGCTTGCCCGGAATGCCATTCTCCGGACCAGTCTGTTTGGCTGCCCGCTTCCAAAGCTCATTGAAGTCTATTTCTTTAAAATCCATGTCGCTCCCCGGAGGTACTGCTTTTATTTACACTCTGTGTAATACTTTTCATAAGCGCAAGCACGGCAACGGGTTTGGCCGCCCTGGATTACTTCCCGTCCATCAACAATTCTTTCTTCACATACTTCACACACAGCTTTGTTTTTCGGAGGCCCCGGCTTATCCAGTTCCGGAATTTCTACATTTACATCCTGCAAGGTAACCAGCCGAGAATCAGGAGTGGTAAGTATTTCCCGCAGGGTTTCTTCCTTGTCACCCTTATTGGAAAATACTTTCTTAACGGTACCACGTACCGCCTTACCGGTAGATAGGTTTACCAGTGTAGCTGCAAACTTGCCGTAGTCGACATATTTCAATGAACGTTTACCCGGCGAGCAACCGGTTATAACCATAACCGCGTCGGCCATACATCGGTCAACCTCAACATAAGCAATAATATTCTTTCTATTGTCCTTGTACGGGTCTAGCCCTAAATGCTTCATGGCCGCCAGGGCAATCCGGGTGCCCAGTGCGATACCGGCACATGTATGCCCGTGAAATTTGTTAACTTTTTCTAAAAAATACTGGTAATCTTCCAATTTCATACCTCCTGTCTCATTGCACTTCAGGTTTGTTTACCAGAGATAAACAGCCAATGAGAGTTATTTTTTTGGCAGGGGAGTAATAGAAGGTAAGTAGGCCTTAACCGGCGGCACAGTCCTGCGATATTCTGAAATCCACCTGATTAACTCATCTATTTCCCGGATCGTATTTTCAGCGCAAAAACTGATACGCAAAGCGCTGTAAGCCATCTCACGGGTTATACCCATTGATTCCAGAATGGAAGGCCCCCGGGTATGATTTGATTTGCAGGCAGCTGCAGAAGAAACATAAATATTATGATCACTTAAGTACCTGGTTAGATTTTTATTCCTTACTCCGGGTAAAGAAACATTTATTATGTGAGGTATGCCATCCGGTGGCGAGTTAATATGAATATCCGGAAAAGCCGAAACAAGAGAGGCCAGGCAATATTCTTTGAGTTTGTTAATGTGTTTTCGGTTTGATTCCATGCGGCTAAAGGTTATACGAACAGCTTCACCAAACCCGGCAATGGCTGATGTCGCCTCTGTTCCGGACCGTAAGCCTTTCTCCTGCCCACCACCGAATATTCGCGGATGTAGCTTAATCCCACTCTTCACCCAAAGCGCCCCCGCCCCTTTCGGGCCATGAATCTTGTGTGAGCTTATACTTATCAAATCTGCTCCAAGCGATTGTGCCGTGAAGGGAATCTTGCCAAATCCCTGCACAGCGTCACAGTGTAACACAGCCTGGCTGTCTTTCCGCTCGATAATTTGCCTGATATCCGGGAGAGGGAAAATACTGCCAACTTCATTATTAACCAGCATCACGCTGACCAGTGTCGTTTCTGCTGTAATTGCATCTTCCAAAGCAGACGTATCAATATGGCCACCGGGTGCGGGTATGTAATCTACCTTCCAGCCTCGCCTCTTTAATTGACGGATAGATTTGGTAACCGCTGCATGTTCAACAGCAGTAGTTACTATATGCCTGCTTTTCAGTTTTCCGGCACGACTGGTTCCCAATATGGCCAGATTATCCGCTTCTGTGCCGCTCGATGTAAAATAAACCTCATCTTCATTCACTCCCAATGCCTGGGCTACTTCTATTCTGGCTGTATTTAAAACGGCCATGCCTTCCAGTCCCTTTGAGTGCAATGACGATGGATTCCCATAACTTTGCCGTAAAACAGCTACCATCCTGTCAATCACTTCGGAGTAAGGCCTGGTAGTAGCACTGCTGTCTAAATATATTTCATCCATATTCAAACCTGAAAGAGCATTGCCTCTTCATTATATATCTGTTTTACCTATATGGTCTTCCTAGCTGGCCAGAATTTTTTCCCCAACCGGCAAACAAATTTTCCGGTTAATGTCACTATCGATGTTTATAATTTTTACTCTCATATCATAAACATTATTCAGGTTATTTTCGGTTACCACTTCATCCGGGGCCCCCATGTCTACTATCCTTCCGTTTTTCATCAACATTACTTTGTTTGATACCATAAAGGCATGATCAGGGAAATGAGAGGTCATTATAATTGGAATGCCGGTTGATGCAAGCCTTTCAACTATAGTCAATAAGCGCACCTGGTTACCAAAATCCAGGTGTGAAGTCGGTTCATCCAGCAAAATAATGGAGGGTTTTTGCGCAAGCACCCGGGCAAACACCACCAACTGGCGTTCTCCACCACTTAGTTGAGTGTACGGTTTATCCCGCATGGCCATAATTCCCATGGTATTGATAGCTTCATCAGCAATTGCAATATCACAATGGGTCGGTGAGGAAAAAAGTCCGAGATGCGGAGCCCGCCCCATAAGCACCACTTCTAAAACGGTGAACGGAAAGGCCGGCTGATGGAGTTGTGGCACATAGCCTATTGCTCTGGCTATTTCCGGCTGGCTCATCTCAGACATATCCCGCCCGTCTATTTCCATTTTTCCTCTGGCAGGCTTAATGAGCGAATTGATACTTTTCAGCAAGGTTGTTTTACCGCATCCGTTAGGGCCAAGAATACACATAAAATCGCCTGTATCCAGCGTAAAGCTGATATCAGTAAACCCGGCAGTCCTTGCTTTGTTATAAAAGAATTCCGAATCTTTAACTGTTAGTTTCATGACCATCCCCTCCGACCACGGCTCAACAGGTAAATGAAAAATGGCACGCCAATAATGGCAGTTAATATTCCTATTGGTAACTGTACAGTAAAGGCAGTTCTGGTTATAGTGTCAATAACAAGCAAAAATGAAGCACCAATCAATACCGAAATAGTCAACAACTTATCATGAGAAGGCCCAACCAGCATCCGGCCAATGTGAGGTATTACCAAACCAACCCACCCGATTATTCCGCTTATGCTCACAGCAGCTGCAGTAATAAGTGATGCGCATATAATAATAAGTATTTGCATTTTTCGCATGTCAATACCCAATGAAAGGGCCTCTTCTTCACCTAAAGAGAGTACATTTAACCGCCAGCGAATAAGCATTAAAATTGAAATTCCAATTAGCATTATAGGTGTAACTACATAGATGTCGGACATGCTAACGCGAGAGAGGCTACCCATCAACCAGAATACAATGGTCGGAAGCTCATCAAACGGATCGGCAATATATTTTAAAAACGATATAAATGCATTAAACAGCGCTCCTATAGCCATGCCGGCCAATATAAGGGTAAGCACCGGATTGCTCCTTACCATTTTACTGACACCATAGGATACAGTCACCGCCACCAGGCTAAACAGGAAAGCGCTAATTTGTATCGCCAGGGGATTACCACCCCAAAAAATTATGGCCAATGCTGCCCCAAAGCCTGCACCTGAAGCCACGCCGAGAATATCAGGAGAAACCAGAGGGTTACGAAAAAGGCCCTGGAAAGAAGCTCCGGCTACTGATAGCGAGGCTCCAATTAAAACTGCAGCCAGAATGCGCGGCAACCGTAACTCAAGCATTATTGTCTCGTAGGTATCGGGCCAGGTTCGTTCTATTGGAAATACCTGCGAAATAAATACTTTAAGCCCATCCAGCGGGGGTATCGGATATCTGCCCATAATAAACGAGAGGAAAAAAACCACCACCAGAACGATCGCCACCACCATAGTTGCCGAAAAGCTACGGCGGCGGCGGATAACCCCGAAAAACCTTTTAGGTATTGATTTAATAATGTTTGCTGTCACTAGCTAGTTTTTTAATTTGTACCAAGCAGGCTTGATAACTCATCCTCGCTTAACTCATAGTGATAAAAAAGGCTATAAAATTCAACTACTTTTTCTTTCAGTTCTCCCAGTGAAAGTTTCTCAGGATACAGGGTATGCACCAGCCAGTAAATACCGATAGCCTGATTTGGGCCGGTTGGGCCATCAAACCATGAGAAAGGATCATCCGGGCGTGTGTATACTTTGCCTTCCTCAATAGCTCTGAAATTTCTCCAACGTGAATCGTTCATGATGGTATCACGCAAATCCGGTGGGCTGGCCCGCCCGATGATGATAACGTCCGGGTCCCACATTATTACCTGCTCCATTGACACATCGATCATCCCATAACCCTCCTCATCAGAAGCTACTTCGGCCACATTAATGGCTCCGCATATATCCAGCAGTTCGGTATGTATAGAACCTGAAGGATCAGTAGACAGGCCGTCACTGCCTTCGGCGTAATACACCCTGACGCGCTCTTCATAAGGAATGCTTTGCTTGACCGTATCGGCAAATAACAATGCTTCCTCGTAATAATTAACCAGTAGTTCTGTTTCCTGGCTTCTACCAAGTATTTCACCCAGGTAACGTATTGGCTCTATGAAGCTGTTCATGTCACTACCGGTATCAAGCCCAACAACCGGTATAGAGCCAAATTTCTGCTGGCGTTCAGCCAAATCTGTTTGGCGCCCCTCAAGCACAATATCGGGTTGCATTCCGATGAAAACTTCATAATTGCCTGACTCCCTTGCAGTCCAGGCACCAACAACGGGCAAATCAAGATATTGCTGGTCAAGAAGAGTACCGCGGGGTTTAAAACCCCATCCCAGCAACAGGTCAGGGGCTACCATAAAAGCCATCATCGCTTCAATGTTGCCGGTGGTCAGAACTCCTTCAATTTGTTCCGGCACCTCCAACTTGCGCCCATACATGTCTTCAATAGTGATTTTTTCCGAAGAATTATCCAGGTCATTTC
>PWTP01000180.1 GCA_003563865.1 Dehalococcoidia bacterium | reverse complement strand
TTATTCCTGCCGGGCTCTTCCTTAATCGAATCATCACACAGTGAGAAAGACGGCATGAATTCCAGGCCTTTACATGATTTTGCCCGTTTTCTTGCTTTCTTTCTTGCTTCTGCTTCGGCTGCCCTCAGTTTTGCTGCCAGGGCTCTTTTTGAGGCGTCTTGTTTTTTTCTTGCTTCATCCATAACTGGTATTTACCCGCCTTAAATTATGATAATAAATTGTATTATTACCACAGGCACAAAAACAACAGTTTTAACAAATATCAAAAAACCCCGGGTTAATTTCTAAGACTGTGAACAGGTGCAGGGATCCGGCCACCTCTGTTAACAAAAACCCGGCTGGAAAATTTATTAACCGGCATGATTATTCCACCACCCAGCAAGCCACCGAAACTGACAGTTTCGCCCTCTTTTTTACCGTAAACCGGTATAATTCTAACCGCCGTAGTCTTATTATTGGTTACACCCACCGCTGCTTCATCGGCAATAATTGCCGCTATTGTGTGTTCCGGTGTATCGCCTGGCACCGGAATCATATCAAGCCCGACTGAACATACGCAGGTCATGGCTTCCAGTTTATCCAGCGAAAGTGCTCCGCACCTTACTGCCTCAACCATACCGGCGTCTTCGGTAACCGGAATAAAAGCACCTGACAAGCCTCCCACATGCGAGCTGGCCATGACTCCACCTTTTTTCACTGCATCATTTAACAATGCCAATGCGGCGGTGGTACCGTGTGTTCCGCATTTTTCCAAACCCATTTCTTCCAGGATAAAAGCTACACTATCACCTATTGAAGGAGTTGGGGCAAGCGAAATATCAACCACCCCAAAGGGAACATTCAAACGTTTTGAAGCTTCAGCTGCCACCATCTGCCCCATGCGGGTTATCTTGAAAGCCGTTTTCTTAATAGTTTCGGCTATTTGGCTGAAATCTGCACCAGGCTCTAGTTTTTTCAAAGCACTGTGAACCACTCCGGGGCCACTGACACCAACATTAATCACACATTCGGGTTCACCCACACCATGGAAAGCACCGGCCATAAAGGGATTATCCTCCGGGGCATTGGCAAAAACCACCAGCTTGGTACATGCAATGCCGTTATCTTTGGCGGTTAGCCTGGCTGCCTGTTTAATAATGGCACCCATGTGAGAGACAGCATCCATATTAATTCCGGCTTTGGTAGAAGCCACATTGACCGAAGCACAAACATGGCTTGTTTCACCAAGCACCTGGGGGATCGACTCAATCAAGCGCCGGTCTCCTTCAGTGTAACCTTTGTGAACCAGGGCACTGTAACCCCCTATATAATCAACTCCCAGTTCGACTGCAGCTTTTTCCAAAGCCCTGGCAATTTTTACCGCGCTGCCCCGGCTGCTTTCGGCTATCAGAGAAACCGGTGTAACCGATATGCGTTTATTGATAATAGGTATACCATATTCCCGTTCAATATCTTGCCCGGTTTTTACCAGATCGCAGGCCTTCCGGGTTACCTTATCATAAACCCTGTGGCTTAATTCATCTATATCAGGATGCATACAATCTCTGAGAGAAAGCCCCATTGTGATGGTTCTGATATCCAGGTTTTCACTGGATATCATATTTATTGTTTCAAATATTTTGCGCGAATTAATCATTTTACTGGCTCCAAACTATTTATATCCGGCTGCTATATTTCATGCATTGATTTAAATATATTTTCATGCTGGATTCTTATATTAAGACCAAGCTCATCTCCTTTGGCAGCCAAATCGACCGAAAGCTGTTCAAAGCTGATGCTAGATTTACTGATGTCGACCAGCATTATCATGGTAAAAAGCTCCTGCAGTGTGGTTTGGGTTATATCGAGAATATTTACGTTGGCCCGGGAAAGAATGGTGCTTACGCCCGAAATTATCCCCACCCGGTCTTCTCCAATTACTGTAATTACGGCCCGCATCGTTATTTCTCCTTATTTAAATTAACCGTTCCGAGAGTTCAACTGTTTAAATGAATGTTTCTTAACTATAACAGCCTACAATGATACCATCATGGATTTTTGTTTGCTATATCTCACCTTGTTAGCTCTGGCTAACTCGTGTTAGAATAGCTGGATTTTTATAAAAACAAGGAGGTGCCCGGTTATGCTGGATTCTGACAATACCATACTTGTAATTATTGATGTTCAAGACAAGCTGGCTGGCGCCATGGTTGAAAAAGAAAAGCTGGTAGAAAACCTTCAAAAAATAATCAAAGGCGCCCGGGTATTTGAGTTGCCGGTTATTGTTACAGAGCAAAACCCCAAAGGGCTGGGGGCCACTATTTCTGAAGTCAGCAACTTGTTGCCCGACTGCCCGCCTATACCCAAGCTGAGTTTCAGCGGTTATGCAGATATGCATTTTATAGAAAAGCTGGAGGCAGCCGGGCGGCAGCAGGTGCTGTTGGCAGGCATTGAAGCCCACGTGTGTGTATACCAAACGGCTAGAGACCTGGCCGAAGCAGGCTTTGAGGTCCAGGTTCTGGTTGATTGTATTTCATCAAGAACGCTTGAGAATAAAAACATTGGAATAGAGAAAATGCGCTATGAAGATATAGACCTGACCGGAGTAGAAACAGCCTTGTTTGAACTTTTAAAAGTTGCCGAAGGTGACAGATTCAAACAGATTTTGAGAATTGTAAAATAGTTGCCTGGTCAGTGGTTTAAAAAAATTCGACTGGCCGCTTTCAAAGCCAAACATGCCAATATGGAAAAACACTTAAAAAGAACAGCAATAATAAACATGCATAGCAAAGCGGGGTACATCTAAAATGGAGAGCTTGCTCTACAGTTTTCTGGCCGGCACTTCTACCGTTCTGGGTGCCCTGATTATTATGTTTTTGGGGATGCCGGGTAAAAGGCTGCTGGCCGGCCTGCTGGGATTTGCCGGTGGCGTAATGCTGGCCATTTCACTATTTGACCTGATGCCGGAAGCGCTTGAGTACGGCTCGATTACCACTGCTGCCATCGGGTTTTTGCTGGGTGTGGGTATTTTGTTTGCCCTGGACCGCTTTATTCCCCACGCACATGTATCATCAACACAAGAATTTGAGTTTGAAAATGTGCCTGAAGTAATGGGGATTAACCAAAAAATCTTGCGGGTTGGCTATCTGGTTTTTCTGGGCATAGCATTACACAACCTGCCTGAAGGTTTGGCTATTGGAGCCGGGCTGGAAGCCAGCCCCGAACTGGGTTTGTACATTGCCATTGCTATCGGGTTGCATAATATTCCTGAAGGAATAGCCATGGGGGGAATCTTAAGGGCCGGGGGGCTTTCGATGCCCAGGGTACTGCTGCTTACCCTGATTGCCGGCCTTATGGCACCATTGGGAGCGTTGGTGGGGCTTATCTTCTTCAATATCTCGCCGGTTTTTATCGGTGGCGGTATGGCCTTTGCAGCCGGAGCCATGGTTTATATAGTTCAAGATGAACTAATCCCCCAAGCATACAAGCTAAGCAGCCATGTTGCCATCGGCGGGGTAATATCCGGACTGCTGCTGGTTTTTATAATGACCGGTTAGAAAATAACCGCCCGATATGATAGAATCAAACACAAGTACAATTGTTAAAGATTTTGCCGAATTAGTGACAATTTTCCTTCGAAAAAAGCGTCTGTTTACCCCTTGTCAACAAAACGAGTTAATATGAATAAAGCGGGGAATCTTCATGCCTAAGCGTTTAAAAAAACAAGACCTGATTAAGCTCAACAAAGAAATAGCCTATAAAGGCGCCATCGGTAAGAAGCGTGAAAAATACATCCGCGACTTAATTAAGAAGAAAAATGCCAACATTGAAAAAATTGAAAAAAGCCAGCACGAGGCCATAGAAAAAAACAACGAAACTATCAGCTGCCACAAAGGCTGTTATTACTGCTGCAATGTTTACTCGCATGCCAGCATTCAGGAATGTGAAGCTATTGTTTATTACCTTTATCAAAATGAAAACGTTATGAAAACTTTTCTTAAAAATTATCACAAATGGCGGAAAAAGTTGCGCCAGAATGGTGATATATTTGTAGATTGCGCCAGGCTATGGTATGAAAAATCCGGAAAGGCTTCCGGTTCACCGGAAGATGAAGCTTTCAAAGATGCAGCAGCAAGATACCGGAAACAAAAACTTGCCTGCCCATTTTTAAGTGGCTGCGCATGCAGCATATATGAAGTGCGCCCATATCTGTGCTCGGGTACGGTAGCAACTTCGCCACCGGAATGGTGCCAGGTTTCAAACATCAAACACCCCAAGATGTACCGAACCCAGACTCCGGCCATGTTTGATAAGACTTTTTATTACGGTGAGATTGATGCAGGTTACATTTTTACGTTTTTTCCGATTGCTGTTTATGAAATCCTTGAAACTGGATATAAAGCCATTGAAAAATTTACCGGGTTGGATGGCCTTGAAGAAGCAGCAATGGAAAGCCCGACCGTCAAAAAGATCGTCAGACAATACATGCGAAAAACTGAAAAGGCCTGAGAATACATACAACCTTTCACCGGGGTGTATGTATAGAAACATAACCCCGTTTAATAAACCACCAGCCGGATAAAAATAGCTGCCCGTTCTTGATAAAGAACCGGTATAAGCTATATACTGAATAAAATTCGCTAAACAAGGTTGAAACAACCAATGGCAGAAAAAAAGGGCATAGAGCTAACCAGAACCGACCAGCCGGCTGAAATACAGGTTAACATCGGCGATACAAAATTCAAACCTGGTGGTCGCCCTTCCAGTGTCCGCCTTGAGCAGGATACAGCCTATGTATATCTGGTTATCGACACCTCTGCCAGCATGAGGGCCGGCAAGCTTGAACAAGCTAAAAAGGGTGCTATAAGTTTTGCCCGGGATGCTTTCAACAAACAGTATCTGGTTGGTTTAATTTCTTTTAGCTCGAATGCCAAACACATATGCCAGCCAACCCATGATATAAAAGTGCTGGAGCCTCACATTATGGGTATGAGTACCGGGGGTTCTACCAACATGGCCGAAGCCATTAAAGTAGCACACTATCACCTGCACAAAAACGATAAAACTCAGGTAATTGTTATTGCTACAGATGGAGCTCCAGACCATAAACGTAATGCTCTTAAAGAAGCTGAAAAGGCCAAAGCAGATAATATAGATATAATCACCATCGGGACCGATGATGCCGATCAGGATTTTCTTAAAAAACTGGCTACCAAAGCCGAATTGGGCAAAAAGGTTACCAGGGAGGTCTTTTCACAGGCCATCTCCAGTGCATCTAACCTTTTACCTCCACCAAAGTCGATTGTAAAACGTTAATATGAATTGGGAAGAAGCTTGCCAGATACTCGGAATTCCGGTTACTGCAACACAGAAGGAAATCCATGCCCAGTATATTTATAAAGCCCAGTTACTGCACCCGGATAAAACAGCAGGCCTACCAGAGACTGTAAGACAAAAGGCTGAAGATGAATTAAAACGCATTAATGCAGCCTACAATGTTTTAAAAGATATACAGGGCAGCCCGGCAGACATCGCCCCCCGGCTCAATATTAATCCTTTAAAAATTTGCTTTAAAGACATTGCTCCCGGCGAAAAGAAGACTGCCACTGCCCAAATCTCAAATGCCGGCGGGCCTTATACCAGGTTCTGGGTTGATGATGCACCATCACCCTGGTTAAACGTTGTAGAAGCAAAATCCACCACTGATGAACCTTTGCCCCTCGAGATAACCCTGGAAGCTACCGGCATCAGCACTATTGGTGCCAAAGAGCAATGCAGCCTTCCGGTCCGCCTTGAGAACGAAAAAACCAAAACCAGAGATGAAGCTGTAATAGAGGTAGAACTGCAGATGGCTCCGCAGGAAAGGCATTTTTTGTCCAATGTTTTTGGCCCTGTCCTCAAAAATCCGTTCAAAAGAACCGTAACTACACCTGAGAAAGCTCCTCAATGGATGGTATGGCTGAAGTCAGCTATTTTGATTACGGTTGGGCTGGTTGCGGGTCTTATTCTTAACAATATTACCGGTACTTTTATTCCACTACCTTTATTACTGGGTGCTTCAATTATTCTGTCGATTGAAAAATGGCACCGTGAGTTGGCTTCGAAGTACAAACTAATTGGTGCTGTTTACAAGCTGGGGCTTAACCTGAGTATTTTAGCTTTGATTGGGCTGATTGTCTGGACTGGAATACAAATATCTTCAGGGGAACTCCATACAAGTAATGCTGTTAATGGTTTGTTACTTGTGTTTCAGATTGTTGTCCTGGGGTTTGCAGGTAAGGTTCTCTCCAATAACAGCTGGAGAAGGCCAAAACTTATGCCAACTTTTTTTCTGGGTGCCTTCATTCTTGTTATTCTGGCAACTGTTGATATTGGCCCGTTAGCGCCTTACAAAGAACCGGCAATTGACTTTTTTAGCCGGGTTATTGAACAAATCCGGTCATTCATAGAATCAGCCTGATAACCGGTATAACGGTTAATAAAAAGCCGGCCAGCCACCGTTTCTGCCTATTTGACAGCCGTTTACTGATAATGCTACTCTTCTGACACCAATTAAAAAGAGTAAAGGATTTCTGGTTATAAAAAGCACGCAAATTGACGCCCAGGACCCAAAATACAGTTTAAATATAGCCTTGAATATACCTAACTGCCTGACGGCATCCCGCGTGGTGCTAACCGGTGTTATAATCTGGTTCTTTTTACAGGCAGAATATACTGTTGCCGGCATCCTGCTTATCATTGCAGCAACCACCGACTTTTTCGATGGATATCTTTCCCGCCGGCTTAAACAGTCAACTCTTTTTGGCTCCCTTTTTGATATCATTGCTGATCAGATATTATTCTCTTCAAGCTTGATTCTGGCAATGATGGCCGGTCTTTTCGCCAGGGCTGACGGGCTGGTACCACTAAATCCCTACTTGTATGCAGTGCCCGCACTTGCCGGTGTAGTTACTGTACTTGTCGGTATCGGTGTATATCTATGGAAACGCCGCACGCGCGTATTTGAATTCCCAACTCCAACCCAAGTGGCCAAGCTCAACTTCTGGTTCTGGCTGGCACCCCTGGTAGTGGCAGTACTTGCCATAGGCCCGAACTGGCTGCTGGCCGCACTGATGTATATATCAATAGTATCAACCATACTGACCTTTTATTCCTATCTTAAAAAAGGCAGCTACGTTTTTACAGATTAATCAAACCAGTTTTTGTGGTTATGTTTACAAGCCAGTATGATTACATTGGTTGCCATATCATGATGCTAATTACTTCAGGGTCCCCAGAAAGCCCCAGTGTTATTCTAAACTCATAACCGTATTTGCTGCCCTTGAGTTGAACCCGTTCGACATCTCCAAATGCAACCTCCTCAACACTTTCTTCATATCCCTCAACGTCACTAAACAACTGGCGGTAAAACTCGATGGCTTCTTCATAACTGCCTGAGTGAGTAAATTCTTTTTCATACCATTTCTCGCCATCCCGGTTACTGTTTACGTTATTATATTCCGTCCACAGTTCATTCAGTTCATAAAGTGGGAATTGCTCCTCAGGCCAGCCGGCAAGGTAAGGATTGCTGGTTACCGGCCATTCGTCAAAAAACGGGTTTTCAACTGCAGGGGGCTTATTGGGCAAAGTTACCGACAGGTACACCTCATTATAATATCTCTTCTCGCTAACACGGGCGTCAACTTCATAGCCGCTTATAGTTCCCGCGGCATCATAATAACTGCCGGGTTCGGTGGGCTCGGGCAGAAGTGAGTTATAAAATGCTGCTATGTCTTCCTTTTCCGCCTCAGTTATGTATACTACTCTATAGTCGTTGTTGTAGGCATTATTAAAAGGATCGCGTGCAGGAAAACGGATATAAAGGGAACAACTGCCAACGGCCTCGCTCTCATAAAGCGGCCAGACGTCTTCCGGATAACCATCCAGCAGGTAGCCATGGTAATACCAGTAAGGGTCCTGTACAGTGGTGGTGGCAGGCGGAGTGGTAGTGACTGGTGGGACGGTAGTGGTTGGTAAGGGATCTAGTGGGTCATCCACAGTTCCTTTAGATGGTTCGGTAGTAACCGGTTGTTCGGTAATAGTCGAAGTTGGTGTTGTAGCCGGCACCGTTGGCGTAGTAGTTGGGGTTGGTTCAGCAGCGGTCGGCTCCGTCTGTGTTGTAGCAGGTTGAGTAGCAGTGGGCTGAGTAGTGGTTGGTGTTTGATCATTCTCGGAGCTTGATTGACAGGACCCGGCAACTAAAACGGCCAGTACAAGCATTGATGCTAACAAACGGGCAAACTGGTTTCGTAATTTTGACATGCTTCCCGT
>PWTP01000067.1 GCA_003563865.1 Dehalococcoidia bacterium | reverse complement strand
CCCGGCGCTGACATGGAGAGGAATCAAGAAAACTGCCAAAAGCATGGTCAGTTTGTTCAAACTTCCTCCCCCTAAACCCAGGCCACAGAAAGCTATTCAGGAAGAATTGCAATTTAATTACCCTCCATCTGTAACCAGACAAGGTCTGCCTCCGGTAAGCTCGCCCGAAACTACTAAACATAGGGGTTCCACAGCAGATTCAATAAAACCACCATCTGTACTGATTCCACCGGAGATACATCCGGGCAAGGTTTACCCCGATGTACCGGCAAAAAAGCAGGCCACACCTTCACCATCTGCCTCCGTTAAACTACCTCAAAAAACTGATACACCAAAAGAAACGGACGATGGCCGAGATTTGAGACAGATTGCCCAGAGCGTCTGGCGTAAATACGGAGAGTCATCTGATCTGGTGATGGTTGATGGCTGGAAGCTCCCTCCAGTAGACATTCTTGATTTGGCCCCCGAGGTTGATTTTGCCCAGGTAGATAACAGCCAGCGTGCCCGGCTGATTGAAGAAGCCCTTGAAAGCTATGGTGTTGAAGGCAAAATTGTACAGATAAATGCTGGGCCTACTGTCACTCAATTCGGAGTAGAACCGGGCTGGGACAGACGTTACCGCGAGATTAAGGACAGAGACGAAGACGGCAAAGTGGTTACCCGTCAAGAGGAAGTATCCAGAACCAGGGTTAAGGTGGAACGCATTACCGCTTTGGGTAACAATCTGGCATTGGCACTGGCAGTTCCGGGAGTACGCATCGAGGCTCCTATCCCCGGTAAAGCATTGGTAGGCATTGAGGTTCCCAATACCAGTTTCGGAATGGTCAGCTTAAGAAGTGTTATTGAAAGTAATAACTTCCAGAAAATCCTCGGAAGATCTAATCTGGCTCTGGCATTAGGTAAAGGCGCTGGCGGTGAAGCCATTTCTGGAGACCTGGCCAAGATGCCTCACTTGTTGGTTGCAGGTTCGACCGGTAGCGGCAAAACGGTATGCCTGAATGCCATTATATGCTGTTTACTCATGTATAATTCTCCGGCTGATTTGAAGTTTATTCTTGTAGACCCCAAACGGGTAGAGATGGTTCAGTTTAACAGCCTGCCCCATCTGGCTACCCAGGTTGTGGTTGACACAGACAAGGCATTGAACACATTGCGCTGGCTCAACCAGGAAATGGACCGCCGCTATAAAGCACTATCTTCAGCCAGTGCCCGTAATCTTGAAGGCTACAACAAGAAGGTTGATAGACAGGAAAGAATACCCAACATCGTGCTGGTTATTGACGAGCTGGCCGACCTTTTGATGACCGGATTTGCTGAAGTTGAACACATATTGTGCCGTCTAGCTCAACTCGCCCGTGCGGTTGGAATACACCTGATAATAGCTACTCAACGGCCTTCGGTTGATGTTATTACCGGCCTTATCAAAGCCAACTTCCCCACCCGAATCAGCTTTGCTGTTACCTCACAAGTAGACTCCCGCACAATCTTGGACAGCATTGGTGCTGAAAAACTGCTTGGCCGCGGTGATATGTTGTATCTGCCTACCGAAGAGGCCAAGCCCAAACGGCTTCAGGGCTGCTTTGTATCAGACCCCGAGGTTGAGAGATTGGTTTACTTCTGGGGCACGCAAAAACAGGAACAGGCAGCCGGCCTTAATCTTAGTGAAGCAGCCTCTCTTGAGCCTTCCAGCAAAATCCAGGAAACACTGGCTCCTGGCGACCCATTGCTTTCTTCAGCCAGACAGCTGGCTGAAGAACACAGCAATATTTCTACCTCATTTTTGCAACGCAAGCTGCATATCGGTTACCCAAGGGCAGCCCGTCTGATGGAACAGTTACAGGAAGAAATGGGCTCGGATGAAGATGCCGACGAAGGAACCAGGCCGGGCAAACACGATTCTACTGACCCTCTTTAAAAATTCGCGTATTCTTTTATCAACTCATCCAGGATCTCATCTTTTGCTTTCTTTCTGGCCAACTTTTTTGTTGTATATATTAAGTTAATTGTTGCTTTTACAGGTATTGTAGTAGAATTATTATATCTATACGGGCAGTAACGACCGGACAAACAAAGAAGAGTTGTGATGAACAAAAAAAGAAAGCTGACTTTAATATTTTCGGCACTAATTGCCTTAATGCTTCTGTTTTCTACTGCTGCATCGAGCAAGATTTTTTTCATATCACTACATCTCGAGCCTGAGATCGTTTCACATGATCCAGACAAGAACCTTTATTATTTACCATTTTATTTATACAAAGATGCCTGGGGTGAATATCAGGCAAAGGTTGTAAACTTTCTTTTGGGCATAAAAGAAAGCGATAATGATTTAGTCTATATAAATTTCAAACTGACTCCAAAAAGTAATTATAAGATCGACTCTCTTAGTTTTGATATTGAAATACCCGGTATTGCTGAGGCTCTGACATCTAAAAACCCCGAAACCGGCCAAGACAATCCTTATCGTTATACCCGCACAGAAGGTGATTCATTTGTCCGGCTGGATTATCCATCTCTTGGAATCAACACTGGAGAGACTGTAACTATAGAATTGTGGTTGGATATGTCCAAACTGGACCCTCAAATTGATGAAGCTCCGTTTATTTTTTCCTTTTCAGTTCATGAGGACAGCATTTTTAAGATTGCCAATCACACTGCCCTTAATACATTGATTCGTATAAATATTCCCTAGAAATAACAAGTGGTGGTGATGTGAGTTCCTGCCATCTTGTCTGATTGTTATAACTGTGAGGAAATCAACTTGTTATAAAGAGTGAGGTTATTTATAATGCTGCTTTACTCTCCATAACTACTCTTAGCTCGGTTATCCGGTCACGTATCAGGGCTGCTTTTTCAAATTCCAGATTCTTTGCTGCTGTTTTCATTTGTTTTTCCAGATTTCTGATAAGTGCAGTTATTTCCTCTCGTCCGGCTGCTTCAGGCTTGCCTTCATTTTCAGTAGTTTCCAATGTCTGCCTGACTCTTTCATTAATGTCTTTTATACTCTTGCGAATACCCTGAGGAGTTATGGAATGCTCAAGGTTAAAAACCTCCTGTATACTCCGGCGGCGGGCGGTTTCAGCCATTGCCCGTTCCATCGAACCGGTCACAGTGTCAGCATACATTATCACGTGTCCATCGATATGCCGGGCCGCCCGGCCCATAGTCTGTATAAGCGTTTCTTCAGAACGCAGGAAGCCTTCTTTGTCGGCATCAAGAATCACAACCAGGCTTACCTCCGGCAGATCCAGGCCTTCTCGCAATAAATTAATTCCTACCACAACATCATACACCCCGAGTCGTAGACTTCTTAGGATTTCAACCCTTTCCAAAGTATCAATTTCAGAATGAAGATAGTTGGTTTTAATACCCAGTTCAAGCAAATATTCCGATAACCGCTCAGCCAGCTTTTTGGTAAGTGTGGTAATAAGACATCTCTCCCCTTTTTCAACTCTTCTACTCACTTCATAAATCAAATCATCAATCTGTCCATAGGTAGGTTTAACCTCAACAGTCGGCTCAACCAGCCCAGTTGGCCTTACCAGCTGCTCAACGACCTGTTCACTCAAATTTAACTCATAGGGTTTAGGAGTGGCCGATACGTAAACCACCTGATTGATATACTGATTAAACTCATCAAAATCCAAGGGACGGTTATCCAGGGCTGATGGCAGGCGAAACCCGTATTCTACCAGGACTTCCTTGCGAGCACGGTCTCCATTGTACATCCCACGTATCTGAGGAATGCTCATATGAGACTCATCAATTATCAGCAAAAAATCTTTGGGGAAATAATCAATTAGAGTATATGGAGCACTGCCAGGCTGGCGCCGGGTCAAATGCCGGGAGTAATTTTCGATGCCATTACAATAACCTACCTCTGCCAGCATCTCAAGATCATAGTTCGTGCGGGCTTTAAGCCGGGCAGCTTCGAGCAAATTTCCCTGGCTTTCAAGTTGTACCAGCCTTGCTGCCAACTCCTCCCGTATGCTGTTAATGGCTTCTTTCATCCTTTGAGGAGAAGTGACAAAATGTTTGGCAGGGTAAATTTCCACCGCATCAAGTTCAGATAAATATTCTCCGGTCAGTGGATCGAGCCGGATAATCCGCTCAAGATCATGGCCAAAAAATTCAAGCCGTATAACAGTGTCTTCATAAGCAGGTAATATCTCAAGAGTGTCGCCTTTCAAGCGAAAACGACCTCTGGATAAATCGTAGTCGTTTCTCTCATATTGCTGATCAACCAACTGCCGCAGAAGTTTATCCAGCCTGTAGCTTTCACCTCTTTTAAGGCAGACAATAAAACTACGATATTCTTCGGGTTCTCCCAAACCGTAAATGCATGATACCGAAGCCACAATAACCACATCCCGCCGGCTAAGCAGGGCACGAGTTGCAGCATGTCGCAATTTATCTATTTCGTCATTAATATCGGTTTCTTTATCAATATAAGTATCGGTTTGAGGTAAGTAGGCTTCGGGCTGATAATAATCATAATAACTGACAAAGTATTCAACCGCATTATTGGGTAGAAATTCTTTGAATTCACTGTAAAGCTGAGCAGCCAGTGTTTTGTTATGACTGATAACCAGGGATGGTTTACCAGTACGGGCAATAGTGTTGGCCAGGGTAAATGTCTTTCCGCTTCCGGTTACACCAAGTAGAGCCTGATGTCTGTAACCCCGCCACAATCCTTCGACCAGTTTATCTATGGCGCGCGGTTGATCTCCGGCCGGTTCAAAATCTCCAAAAATCTCAAATTTCTCCATGAAGATTTAATCTTTACCCAAACCCCCAAGTGCCAGCTTAATTTTTTCCTCCAGGCCCAGCTTTTCATCTCTCGGCAACCCGGAAACTGCCCGGGTGGCTTCATTGGTGGTATAACCGAGCGAAATAAGCGCAGCCACCACATCATTGTTTTCCTGCATTACTGCTGATGCTGGTATTAATATGTCTCCCGAAGCCAATTTGTCTGTGAGTTCAAGCACAATCCGGCTGGCAGTCTTTTTGCCCACTCCGCGTATAGATGTTAACAGTGCAGAATTTCCTGAAACAATGGCCGCAGCCAGGCTCTCAATATCCATCTCTGAAAGCATCATAAGGGCGAGTTTAGGCCCTAACCCGCTAACACTCAGCAGGTTTTTAAACATGGCTAGCTCTGCCAGTTTGGAAAACCCATAAAGATTGATGCCATCTTCACGGATCTGAAAATGGGTATAAAAACTCACTCTCCCACCAACCGAACCCAAAGCTGATAGCGTTGCCGGCGGTATAAACACCTGAAAACCTATTCCACCTACATTAATAATTGCATAATCACTACTTACAGCTTCCAGGGTTCCGTTTATACTGGCAATCATTTTATTTGCCTCCGGTTAATTTTCTAACATGAGATTGACGCAAATGGCATATAGCTGCTGCCAGTGCATCAGCCGAATCAGCCTGCAGGCAGACATTTTTCAAATTCAGTTGCAGGTGCACCATTTCCTGTACCTGTTCTTTTGAACTGTTGCCGTAACTTGCGGCATGGTATTTTATGGCGGCCGGTGAATACTCATAAGCAGGAATTCCGTTGCTGGCTGCAGCCAGCAGGGCAATCGCCTGAGCTTTACCAATGGCCAGAGCAGTGCGAGAGTTTTCGGCCACAAAGGGGGCCTCAATAGCCATTACGTCAGGATTAAATTCCTTTATTACCTCACACAGAGACTGATAAATGAAAAAGAGCCGCTCTCCAATTGCTGAGCGTCGCCGGCACCTGATCGAATCACAAGTAACCAGTTTCAGATTCTCATCCTGGCCATCAATTATCCCATAGCCCAGCACCATTGTGCCGGGGTCAACCCCCATAATCCTCATGTGCTTTTAAGATGAACGGTACTGCTCCAGTACGTCATCATCGAAATCAACATTAGAGACAACTGACTGGACATCATCCAAATCCTCCAGTTTGTCAAGCAGCTTAATAACCTGTAGCTGGGTGCCTTCATCAAGAGACAGCATTGTCTTGGCAATTTGGCTGACATCAGCTGAGTTTATAGTAATGCCACCTCCCTCAAGTGATTGCATTATGTCTTCCATATCTTCCGGACGAGTATGGATTTCAAGATAGTCATTGCCGGCGATTACATCTTCAGCACCGGCATCAATGGCGCGAAGGGTGATTTCTTCCGTATCTTTCCCGGCTATATCAACTGATATTACCCCTTTTGGATCAAACAACCATGTAACACTACCGTTTTCGCCAAGATTGCCGCCTCCTTTTGTAAAGGTTGAGCGAATCTCCTGGACTGCCCGGTTCCGATTGTCTGTCTGAACGCTAACCATGATAGCAGCTCCACCCGGTCCATATCCTTCAAACACAGCTTCTGTAAAACTGGCACCCTCCAAAGTCCCCTCTCCACGCTTGATCGCCCGCTGGATATTCTCTGAAGGCATATTACTGTCTTTAGCTTTTTGAATAGCCAGGCGCAGGCGGGCGTTTAAATCGGGGTCACTCCCTTTTTCCCGTGCAGCCATTATTATCTCACGGGTCAACTTGGTAAAAAGCTTACCTCTCCGCGCATCGGCGGCACCCTTTTGATGCCTGATGGAATGCCACTTGGAATGACCAGACATCCTTATGCAGCCTCCTTGCCTGTATTTACTAATTTTAAACTGACTAACCCGGCCAATTGTATCACTAATGAAGATGGATTTGTAAAGCTGAAATAACAATTTAATTATGACAGCTTATCAAAATATGCAATACCTTAAAATACATTATTTAAGGCATGTAAATCAAGGTCTGCGATAACTGTTCTGTTTTTCAAACTACCAGTTTTTTATTCGCGTTAACTCTCTTGAGCTCGGTTAACCCAAGGTGATAGAATGCTTCAAGGAGGTAACAGTTGCGCCTTATTTTTATGGGCACCCCGTCCATTGCTTTGCCCGTACTTAACGGTCTCGTCGGCGAACACGAGATTATGGCGCTATATACCCAGCCTGACACCTTCGCCGGCCGGGGCAGACAGCCAGTAGAATCACCGATAAAACAGAGAGCAGCCGAACTTGGTTTACCAGTTGAGCAGCCTTTAAATTTTAGGGATGCCGCAACAATCAGCAAATTAAGAGATTTGCAGCCAGAAGTCATCGTGGTGGTAGCTTACGGAAAGATATTGCCTAAATTGGTACTGGAAGTGCCACCCGCAGGATGTATCAATGTGCATTTTTCACTGCTGCCATATCACCGTGGTGCTTCACCTCTGGCCGGGGCTATCCTTGCCAGTAACCTTTTCACAGGTGTGAGCATAATGCTAATGGACCGCGGGTTGGATACCGGGCCTGTACTTTCTCAATGTCAGGTACCACTATTTGACCATGATACTGCCGAAAGCCTGGGCAGGCGTCTTTCGGTAATTGCAGCCAACATACTCCCGGAAGTATTATCAAGCTGGTCTAACCGGGAAATACAACCCCGAACTCAGGATAACTCCAGGGCAACCTATTCGGGAATTGTTTCCAAAGAAGACGGGAGAATTGACTGGCATGAGCCGGCCGACTGCCTATGGCGTAAATCAAGAGCCTACTACCCATGGCCGGGTATTTTTACCAGCTGGCAGGGCAAAACACTCAAGCTGACCAAAGTAGTCCCACTGGATTATCAGTTTGACGGCAACGTTGGTACGGTTGTTGAACTCAAAGACAACAAAGTTTTCAAGGCCGGCATAATAACCGGAAAAGGCACCCTTGAAATAGCAACAATGCAAATAGAAGGTAAAAAAGCTATCAGTTCCTCCGAGTTTATACGCGGAAGACAAGACTTTATCGGATCAATACTGCCCAGCTAGCTTGCCTGAGGCCTGTTTTCCTCACTGCCTTCAGATAAAATCGTTGCCAGCAAAGCACATCTGTAGAGCATTTTGCGCCTGAATTCTCTCTCTTCTGCGAGGGCACTTTCGTAGTCGAGTTCAGATGCTGCCCAGAAAAAACTCCATCCCTGGTTATGATCTGCATTCATTAACGGAAACCCCCTTATCGTTTTATGTAAACACCACGGAGGCATGTTTATCGTTTTTGTTTGATTGTTTTTGCCACTAGGCCTTCACTGTTCTTACAACAGCCAAAACTATTATACAACCTTAGTAATGTTAGACCCTAAACCCGGCTTTTGTCAATATTCTGGCACCGTTTAATTGTTCAGCTGTATTTGGTATAATTATCTTGTACAATTGTTACCTTGAGCAAGCCGCGAGCAGGAAACCGCCTAATGCCGTAATTGGTTGTTTGTAAACAGGAAACAACCAGACTGTTACGGCAAGAAGCCGATCCGGCATGAATAGCCGAAAGTGCTGGTTACAGTGCTTGACAGTAGTAATTT